>NZ_JBEZWL010000035.1:0-57665 GCF_040648015.1 Streptomyces sp. NPDC029216
GGGCTGGATGTGCGCAGCACATTCCAGCCCCGCCGGCGTTTGAGGCGCGGGGTCTGGGGCGGAGCCCCAGGGTCTTTCCAGCCCCGCCGGCGTCTGAGGCGGAAGCGGTGAAAGGGCGGGGCGGGGAGAGGCTCCGCGCAGCGGCCCACCCGGGGCGCGGCCCGCGGCGTAAGCGGGGGTTAAGTGGGCCCCCACGGAGTGGACATGGCCCGCGCATACTCAAGGGCATGAGCTACGACGCCATCGTCCTCGCCGGCGGCGCCGCCCGGCGCCTCGGCGGGGCCGACAAGCCCACCCTCCCGGTAGGCGGCCGCACCCTCCTCGACCGGGTCCTGGCGGCCTGCCCGGACGCCGCCGCCACCGTCGTCGTCGGCGGCCGCCGGCAGACGGCCCGCCCGGTCCGCTGGGCCCTGGAGACCCCGCCGGGCGGCGGCCCGGTGGCCGCCCTGCACGCGGGGCTGCGGCGGACGACCGCCGGGCTGGTCCTCGTACTCTCCGCCGACCTCCCCTTCCTCGACCGGGACACCGTCCACGCCCTGCTCACCGCGGCCGCCGACGGCCCCGGCGACGGGGCCCTGCTCAGGGATCCCGAGGGCCGCGACCAGCCCCTCGTCGCCGCCTACCGCGCCGAACCCCTGCGCCGCGAGATCGCCCTGCTCGCCACCGAGCACGGCACCCTCCACGGCCTCCCCCTCCGCGCGCTCACCGCCGAGCTGGACCTGGCCAGGGTCACCGCCGCTGCGCCACTCGCCTCCTTCGACTGCGACACCTGGGAGGACCTGGCGACGGCCCGCGCCCGGATCAGGGAGCATGGGACCGTGCTGGAGCAATGGATCAACGCCGCCAAGAACGAGCTCGGCATCGACGTGGACGTCGACACCAAGACCCTGCTCGACCTCGCCCGTGACGCCGCCCACGGTGTCGCCCGGCCCGCCGCACCGCTGACGACGTTCCTCGTCGGATACGCGGCCGCCCGCGCCGAGGCGGCCGGCGCCGACCCCGCCGAGGCCGTCGCCGAAGCCTCCCGCAAGGCCGCCGGTCTGGCCCTGCGCTGGGCGGCGGAGGCCGAGTCCCTCGACCCCGAGCCCACCGACCCCGAGGGGAACGGCTCTCCGTGACCCGTACCGACGCCGACGGCGCCCTCGACGAGGCCCTCGCCCTGGTCAGCCGCACGAACACCCCCGAGGGCGGCTCCGCCGCCCACCGCGCCACCCCCTGGCAGCGCGCCCGGGAGACCGCCGCCCTGGCCGGCACGGCCGTACGGGCCCGTAGCCACCGGGTGGCCCTCGCGGACGCCCTGGGCGAGGTGCTGACCACCTCCCTGGACGCCCTCGGCGACCTGCCGTCCTTCGACACCTCCGCCATGGACGGCTGGGCCGTCGCCGGGCCCGGCCCCTGGGCGATCCGCCCCGGCGACGGGATCCTGGCCGGAGGGAGCGGCGAGGCCTCCCCCGCGCCCCTCGCCGACGGCGAGGCCGTACGGATCGCCACGGGCGCCCGGATCCCCGGCGACACCACCGCCGTGATCCGCAGCGAGCACGCCCGCGAGTCCGGCAGCCAGCTGTACGCCACCCGCCCCGTCGGGACCGGCCAGGACATCCGCCCGCGCGGCCAGGAGTGCCGCTCCGGCGATCCGCTGCTCCCGGCCGGCTCCCTCGTCACCCCCGCCGTCCTGGGCCTGGCCGCGGCCGCCGGGTACGACGAGCTGGTCACCCGGCCCCGCCCCCGCGTGGAGATCCTCGTCCTCGGCGACGAACTCCTCACCGAGGGCCTCCCGCACGACGGGCTGATCCGCGACGCCCTCAGCCCCATGCTGGACCCCTGGATCACCCGCCTCGGAGCCGAAGTCGTCTCCACCCGGCGGCTCGGCGACGACCCGGCCGGGGCCGAGGCCCTGTTCGAGGCGATCACCGGCTCCACCGCCGACCTGGTCGTCACCACCGGCGGCACCGCCTCCGGCCCCGTCGACCACGTGCACCCCGTACTGGAGCGCGCCGGCGCCGAGCTGCTCGTGGACGGGGTCGCCGTACGCCCCGGGCACCCGATGCTGCTGGCCCGCCTCGGTGACCGGACGGACGGCCGCCACGTGGTGGGCCTGCCCGGCAACCCCCTCGCCGCCGTCTCCGGTCTGCTGACCCTCGCCGAACCGCTGCTGCGCGCCCTCGCCGGGCGCCGCCAGCGCCCCCGCTACGCCGTGCCGGTGCAGGGGGACGTGCCCGGGCACCCGTACGACACCCGGCTGGTGCCGGTCCTGCTGACCGACGAGCACGCCGTACCGCTGCGCTACAACGGCCCGGCGATGCTGCGCGGGGTGGCGGCCGCCGACGCCCTGGCCGTCGTACCGCCGCACGGCGCGCGGTCCGGGCAGGAACTGGAGGTCCTCGACCTGCCATGGGCCGCCGGGGGATGTTTCACGTGAAACTCCACGGCCAGGACGCGATGGCGCGCGGCGCAGACGAGAAGCTCGTCGCACGCCGCGTCAAACTCCCCAAGCGGGTCGTGGAAAGGCCGTTGCGTCAGGTCACCCGGCGGCTGCTGATGGCGCTGTTCGTGCTGTGCCTGACGGTCCTGATCGTGTGGCTCGACCGCGAGGGCTACCACGACAACGCCAATGAGAAGGTCGACTTCCTCGACTGCGTCTACTACGCGACGGTCACCCTGTCGACGACCGGCTACGGCGACATCGTCCCGTACAGCGACGGCGCGCGACTGGTCAACGTCCTGCTGATCACCCCGCTGCGCGTGCTGTTCCTGATCATCCTGGTCGGGACCACCCTGGAGGTCCTGACCGAGCGCACCCGGGAAGAGTGGCGGCTGAGCCGCTGGAGGAAGAACTTGCGCGAGCACACGGTCGTCGTCGGCTTCGGCACCAAGGGCCGCTCGGCGCTCCAGACGCTGCTGGCGACCGGCCTGCGGAAGGAGCAGGTCGTCATCGTGGACCCCAGCGCCAAGGTCATCGACATGGCGAACACGGAAGGGTTCACGGGGGTCGTCGGCGATGCCACGCGTTCGGAGGTGCTGGTGCGCGCCGAGCTGCAGAAGGCCCGGCAGGTGATCATCGCGACCCAGCGGGACGACACCGCGGTCCTGGTCACGCTGACGGCCCGGCAGCTCAACCGGGGCGCGAAGATCGTGGCGGCGGTCCGCGAGGAGGAGAACGCGCCCCTGCTGAAGCAGTCCGGCGCGGACGCTGTCATCACGAGCGCGAGCGCGGCCGGACGGCTGCTGGGGCTGTCCGTGCTGAGCCCGAGCGCGGGCACGGTGATGGAGGACCTGATCCAGCAGGGCAGCGGCCTGGACCTGATCGAACGGCCCGTCAACCGGTCGGAGGTCGGCCGGGGCGTCCGCGAGACCGACGACCTGATCGTCAGCGTGCTGCGCGGACACCGCCTGCTCCCCTACGACGATCCGCACGCGAGCCCCCTCCAGTTGACGGACCGCCTGATCACCATCGTGCGGGCGGCTCCTCCGACGACCCCTCAGGTCACTCTCGGCCCGGCGGAGTAGCGGGCGCGGTAGATTCCGGGCCATGCATGCGATCACCATCGAACAGCCGGGCGGCCCCGAGGCCCTCGTCTGGGCCGACGTACCCGATCCGGTGGCGGGCGAGGGCGAGGTTCTCGTCGAGGTCGCGGCGAGCGCCGTGAACCGCGCCGACGTCCTGCAGCGGCAGGGCTTCTACGATCCGCCGCCGGGGGCGTCGCCCTATCCCGGCCTGGAGTGTTCCGGACGCATCGCCGCACTGGGGCCGGGGGTGTCCGGCTGGGCGGTGGGCGACGAGGTGTGCGCGCTGCTGTCGGGCGGCGGGTACGCGGAGAAGGTCGCCGTGCCGGCGGGCCAGCTGCTGCCGGTGCCGCAGGGCGTGGACCTGGTGGCGGCGGCCGCGCTGCCGGAGGTCGTCGCGACGGTCTGGTCCAACGTGTTCATGGTCGCCGGGCTGCGGCCGGGCGAGACCCTGCTGGTGCACGGCGGTTCGAGCGGTATCGGCACCATGGCCGTCCAGCTGGGCAAGGCCGTGGGCGCGCGGGTGGCGGTGACGGCGGGCGGCAAGGAGAAGCTGGAGCGCTGCGCGGAGCTGGGCGCGGACATCCTGATCGACTACCGCGAGCAGGACTTCGTGGAGGAACTGAAGGCCGCGACGGACGGGGCCGGCGCGGACGTCATCCTGGACATCATGGGCGCGAAGTACCTCGCCCGGAACCTGGAGGCGCTGGCCATGAACGGCCGGCTGGCGGTGATCGGCTTCCAGGGCGGCGTCAAGGCGGAACTGGACCTGCGCATGCTGCTGGCCAAGCGGGCGGCCCTCACGGCCACCTCACTGCGGGCCCGCCCGCTGGAGGAGAAGGCGGCCATCATCGCCGCCGTACGGGAACACGTGTGGCCCCTGATCGGCTCGGGCCGCGTCCGGCCGGTGGTCCACGCGACGTACCCGATCACCGAGGCCGCGGAGGCCCACCGGGTCCTGGAGTCCAGCGCCCACGTGGGCAAGATCCTCCTGACGGTGTGACCGGCTGGGCCGCTCACCAGAGGGCGGCGGCGACCAGCGCAAGGGCGGGTAGGGGACGGCTGCGCGCAGCGGCCCCCTCCCCGCCCCCGGCTACAGGCTCCGCAGCAGCACCGACGGGTTCTCCACGCAGTCCGCGACGTAGCGCAGGAAGCCCCCCGCCGTCCCCCCGTCGCAGACCCGGTGGTCGAACGTCAGCGACAGCTGGACGACCTGGCGGACGGCCAGCTCCCCCCGGTACACCCACGGCTTCGGGATGATCCGTCCCACCCCCAGCATCGCCGCCTCCGGGTGGTTGATGATCGGCGTGGAGCCGTCCACCCCGAACACCCCGTAGTTGTTCAGGGTGAACGTGCCGCCCGTGAGGTCCGACGGCGCCAGCTTCCCCGCCCGGGCCAGCTCCGTGAGCCGGGCGAACTCCGCCGACAGGGACTCCGGGCTGCGCGTGTGGGCGTCCCGGACGACGGGGACCATCAGCCCGCGCTCGGTCTGGGCGGCGAAGCCCAGGTGGACCGCCGGGAGCCGGACGATCTCGTTCGCCGCGAGGTCCACCGTGGAGTTGAGCTCCGGGTACCGGGCGAGTCCGGCCGTGCAGATCCGGGCCAGGAGCGCGAGTACCGAGATCTTCGGGCCGTCCACGGCGTTCATCGCGGCCCGCGCCGCCATCAGCTCGGTGGCGTCCGCGTCCACCCAGCAGGTGGCCTCGGGGATCTCGCGCCGGCTGCGCGAGAGCTTCTCCGCCACGGCGCCGCGCAGACCCTTGAGCGGGATGCGCTCGCCGGCCGGGACGGAGGCCGGGACCGCGACCGGCGCCGGCTCGGCCGCCGGGCGGAGCGCCGCTTCCACGTCGGCCCGCAGGATCAGGCCTTCCGGGCCGGATCCGCGCAGGGAGCGCAGGTCGACGCCGTTGTCCCGCGCGAGCTTGCGCACGATCGGGGAGATCACCGGCACCGGCCCGGCGGCCACGGCGACGGACGCCGTCACAGGAGCCGGAGCGGGAGCCGGGGCCGGAGCGGCAGCCGGGGCGACCGCCGACGGCTCGGGTGCCGGGCGCACGCGGCGGCGCCGCGCCGGGCGGGAGTGGTCCGTGCCGTAGCCGACCAGCACGTTCCCGGAACCGGAACCGGAGTCGGCGGCGGCCGGCGCCTCCGCGACCGGCCCGCCCACCGCCACGGTGATCAGCGGGGCGCCCACCGGAAGTTCGGTGCCCTCCTCGCCGAAGCGGGCGGTCACCACGCCCCCGTACGGGCACGGCACCTCGACCATCGCCTTGGCCGTCTCCACCTCGACCACCGGCTGGTCGATCTCGACGACATCGCCGACGGCCACCAGCCAGCGCACGATCTCCGCCTCGGTCAGCCCCTCGCCGAGGTCGGGCAGCTTGAACTCCAGTACCTGTGGCATCAGTTCTCCCACTGCAGGCGGGCCACGGTGTCCAGGATCCGGTCCACGCCGGGAAGGTGGTGCTTCTCCAGCATCGGCGGCGGGTACGGGATGTCGAAGCCCGTCACCCGCAGCACCGGCGCCTCCAGGTGGTGGAAGCACCGCTCCGTCACGCGGGCGGCGATCTCCGCTCCCGGCCCGCCGAAGCCGCCGGCCTCGTGGACCACCACCGCGCGCCCGGTCCGGCGTACGGAGGCCACGACCGTCTCCTCGTCGAAGGGGACGAGCGAGCGCAGGTCCACGACCTCCAGGTCCCAGCCCTCCTCGCGCGCCGCCTCGGCCGCCTCCAGGCAGACCGGCAGCGAGGGTCCGTACGTGATCAGGGTGGCGCTGGTGCCGGTCCGCCGGACCAGCGCCTTGCCGATCCCGGGGACCGCCGCCGGGGCGTCCGGCGACCACTGCGCCTTCGACCAGTAGAGCCGCTTCGGCTCCAGGAAGACCACCGGGTCGTCGCTCGCGATCGACGCGCGCAGCAGCCCGTACGCGTCCTCGACGGTCGCCGGGGTCACCACGGTCAGGCCGGGCGTCGCCACGTAGTACGCCTCGGAGGAGTCGCAGTGGTGCTCGACGCCGCCGATGCCGCCGCCGTACGGCACCCGGATGGTGATCGGCAGCGGCATCGCGCCGCGCGTGCGGTTGCGCATCTTCGCCACGTGCGAGATGAGCTGCTCGAACGCCGGGTAGGCGAACGCGTCGAACTGCATCTCCACGACCGGCCGCAGCCCGTACATGGCCATGCCGACCGCGGTGCCGAGGATCCCGGCCTCCGCGAGCGGGGTGTCCGTGACGCGGTCCTCGCCGAACTCCTTCGCGAGTCCGTCGGTGATCCGGAAGACGCCGCCGAGCGTGCCGACGTCCTCGCCCATCACGTGGACGGTCGGGTCCTCCGCCATCGCGTCGCGCATGGCCCGGGTCAGCGCCTGCGCCATCGTCGCGGGCTTGACCCCCTGCTGAGCCACCGTGGTCATGCGTCGTCCTCAGCTTCCAGTTCCGCGCGCAGTATGGCCGCCTGCTCCCGCAGCCGGCCGGTCTGCTCGGCGTAGACGTGCGCGAAGAGGTCCATCGGGTTCAGTACGGGCTCGGCGTTCATCCGCTCGCGCAGGTCCGCCGCCATCGCCTCGGCCGCCTCGCGAGCCTCCTGGACGCCGGACTCGTCCAGCCAGCCGCGCCCGGTCAGCTCGCGCTGCAGCAGCTCCACCGGGTCGTGCGCCTTCCAGGCCTCCACCTCGGAGTCGGACCGGTACCGGGTCGCGTCGTCGGCGTTCGTGTGGGCCTCCATCCGGTAGGTGACGGCCTCGATCAGGGTCGGGCCGCCGCCCGCGCGCGCCCGCTCCACGGCCTCGGAGAGGACCTCGTGCAGCGCGGCGACGTCGTTCCCGTCGACCAGCCGGCCGGGCATCCCGTAGCCCACGGCCTTGTGGGCCAGGGTCGGGGCGGCCGTCTGCTTGGCGAGCGGGACGGAGATGGCGAAGCCGTTGTTCTGGACCAGGAAGACCACCGGGGCCTGCCAGACGGCCGCGAAGTTGAGCGCCTCGTGGAAGTCGCCCTCGCTGGTGCCGCCGTCGCCGACCATGGCGAGCGCGACGACCTCGTCCCCGCGCAGCCGCGCGGCGTGCGCCACGCCCACCGCGTGCGGGAGCTGGGTGGCGAGCGGGGTGCACAGCGGGGCTATGCGGTGCTCGCGCGGGTCGTAGCCGGTGTGCCAGTCGCCGCGCAGCAGCGTCAGCGCCTGGACGGGGTCCAGTCCGCGCGCCACGGCCGCGAGGGTGTCGCGGTAGCTGGGGAAGAGCCAGTCCTGCTCCTCCAGGACCAGGGCGGCCGCGATCTCGGCGGCCTCCTGCCCCACGGTGGAGGGGTACACGGCGAGGCGGCCCTGCCGGGTCAGCGCGGTGGCCTGTGCGTTGTAGCGGCGGCCCCGGACCAGTTCGGCGTAGTAGCGGCGCATCAGCGCGGGGTCGAGGTGCTCGGCGGCCGCGGTGCCCAGGACCCGGTAGGGCTCCGGGTCCGGAAGCAGCGGGGCGGCCTCCGTACGGGGCCTCCAGGCGGGCGGCGGGGTGACACGGTGGGACGCACCGGCACCGGGCAGCTCTTGGACCGTCATGGCGGCGTACACCTCCTCGTGGGAAGCGGGCAAAGGAGTCCCCGGTTGTGGGGTGCCTCACCTACCGATTGTTCGGTCGTCGGCGCAATTTGGCTACAGGCGCCTCCAGGCTGTGGACAAACTGGCGACGGGGCCCTGGGATGGGTGCAGGACGTCCAGGAGAGGGAGGCAGTGGGCAATGCCGGATGAACAAATGGCCGGAACGGGTTCCGTACCGGTCCCGCCGGGGGGTGCCCCGGCCGTCCCGCCGGTGCCGCCGGCGCCGCCCGTTCCGCCCCGCCCCCTCGACCCGATCGACCGGTCGATCATGCGGTTGCTCCAGGCGGACGGCCGGGCGTCGATACGGTCGGTGGCCGAGCAGGTGCACGTCTCGCGGGCGAACGCGTACGCCCGGATCAACCGGCTGATCGACGACGGGGTGATCCGCGGGTTCACGGCCCGCGTGAACCACGAACGGGCAGGTCAGGGCGCTTCCGCCTATATCACCCTGAAGATCGTCCAGAACTCGTGGCGGACGGTCCGGGAGAAACTGCGCGAGCTGCCGGGGGCCGCGCACATCGCACTGGTCAGCGGGGATTTCGACGTCCTGCTGCTGGTCCACACGGCTGACAACCGGACCCTGCGCGAGCTGGTGCTGACCCGCCTCCAGTCCATCCCGGAGGTGCTCTCCACGCGCACGCTGCTGGTGTTCGAGGAGACGGACCTGCTGGATCCCGGCCCGGGCGGCGGCGGCCCGGCGCTCACGGAGGACTGACAGGGAAAAGGGGGGAGGGGGCCGGATCCCGGCCCCCTCCGTCGTTGTCCGCCCGCTACTGCTTGGTGCGCAGGCCGTCCAGGGCCATGCTGACCACCGCGTCCGCGAGCTGGTCGGGGGTCGTGCCCGGGTGCGGCCGGTACCACTCGACCAGGGAGTTGACCATGCCGAAGAGCAGGCGGGTCGCCAGCCGGATGTCGACGTCCGCCCGCAGGTCCCCGTCCGCGGCGGCGGCCTTGAGCAGGTCCGCGACCTGGTGGTCGAACTCGCGGCGGCGCTCCAGGGCCCAGCGCTCGGTGCGGGTGTTGCCGCGCACCCGCAGCAGGAGGGTGACGTACGGGAGTTCCGCGACCAGCACCTCGACCGTGCGGCGGGTGACGTACTCGACGCGTCCGACGGCCCGGCCGCGCAGGGCGCCGGGCTCCTCCAGGACGGCGAAGAGCTCGTCCAGCGCCCGGCTGACGGCCCGGCGCAGCAGCTCCTCCTTGCCCGCCACGTGATGGTAGATCGAGGACTTGGAGATGCCGGCGGCCTTGGAGAGGTGTTCCATGGACGTGCCGTCGTAACCGCGCTCGTTGAACACCTGCACCGCCACCGACAGGAGCGTCTCGGGCGTGTAGGTGTCCCGCCTGGCCGTGGTCATCCGGTGCCCTCCTCCGCCGCCTCGTCCGCCTCGTCCGCCTCGTCGCCCCCGTCCGCGTAGCCCAGCTTGAAGAGGGCCAGCGAGGGGGCGTAGCGGCCGCCGGGGCAGCGCTCGTCCAGGTGGTGCAGGAGGTCGTACGCCCAGTCCCGGCCGAGGCGCCCGTGCCATTCGGAGGGGCCCAGCGGGTAGTTGACGCCGAGCCGCATCGCGGTGTCGATGTCCTCGGCGGAGGCCACCCCGCGCGCCACGGCGTCGGCCGTGAGGTCGATCAGCATGGCCACGGTCCGGGCGACGATCATGCCGGGGACGTCGCCGATGACGGAGACCTTCTTGCCCAGCTTCTGGAAGAGGCCGACGGCCTCGGCGAGGGTGCGCTCGCTGGTGTCCTCGCTGACCGACAGGGCGATGCGGGTGGCGTCGCGGTAGTCCAGCGCGAGGTCGAAGTAGACGACGTCGGTGAACTCGACCGCGGTCTTGCCGTCGGCGAGCACCAGCTGTCCCTCGCCGGGCAGCTGGATGTACGGGCCGCCGTGCGCGGTGGAGGTCACCGCGATCCCGGCCTCCTCGATGAGCCCCGCCAGGGCCGCGGCCGGGCCGAGGTTGCCGACGACGGTCACCTTCTCCGGCGCCTCCTCGGGGCCGGCCGTGCGCGGCGCGGGCTGCTGCGCGCCCTCGCCGTACGGGTACCAGCCGTGCCCTGACTTGCGGCCGAGGCGGCCGGACTGGACCAGCCGGCGCTGCGCGAGCGAGGGGGTGAACTTGGGGCTGCGGAAGAAGGACTCCCACACCGAGCGGGTGACGGCCTCGTTGACGTCCTGGCCGATGAGGTCGGTCAGGGCGAACGGGCCCATCCTGAAACCGCCGCTCTCGCGCAGGACGGCGTCGATGGTGGCCGGGTCGGCGCCCTGCTCCTCGTACACGGCGAAGGCTTCCGCGTAGAAGGGGCGGGCGATCCGGTTGACGATGAAGCCCGGGGTGTCGGCGCAGCGGACGGGGGTCTTCCCCCAGCCCAGGACGGTGCGGTACGCGCGCTCGGCGGCCGCCGGGTCGGTGGCGGAGCCGCTCACCACCTCGACGAGGGGGAGCAGTGGGGCCGGGTTGAAGAAGTGCAGGCCGAGGAAGCGGCCGGGGTGCGCCAGGCCGGCGGCGAGCTCGGTGACGGAGAGGGAGGAGGTGTTGGTGGCCAGCAGGGCGTCCTGCGGGACCACCTCTTCGAGTGCCGCGAAGAGTGCGTGCTTGACGGTGACGTCCTCGACGACGGCCTCGATGACGAGGGCGGCGTCGGCGAGGGCGCCCAGGCCGTCGGCCGCTTCGATCCTGCCGGCCGCGTCCTCGGCCTCGGCCGGGTCGAGGCGGCCCTTGGCGGCCATCCGCTCGACGCGGTCGCGCACGAGGGCGGCGCCGGTGGCGGCGAGGGCCTGGTCGATGTCGTGGATCAGCACGCGGTGACCTGCGAGGAGGGCCACCTGGGCGATGCCCTGTCCCATGGTGCCGGCGCCGACGACCGCCACAGTGCGGGACCGCTCGATTGCTGTCATGTCCTGATCCTCCCGCACCGGGTTGTCCACAGGTCCTGCCGGGCCCTCTTGTCCCGACCGATCGTTCGGTTACTCTAACTCCAGTCTGCTCTTCTTCACCCGCCCCTGCCTGATCTCACGCTGAGAACCAGCCTGATCCTGCCCGGCTCAACGAGGAGTTGGTCCCTGATGGCCGCCGAGCTCACCCTCTCCCAGCTCACCGAGAAGCACCGGACCACGCTGGACCAGGCGCTGGCCGCGATCCGCAGCCGCGCCTACTGGTCCCCGCACCCCGAGCACCCCAAGGCCTACGGGGAGACCGCCCCGGCCGACGGGCTCGCCGCCTTCGAGGCCGTCCGCGGCACCCGCTTCGACCTCGACCAGCCCGGCACCGACGGCTGGACCGGCGGCGAGGTCTCCCCGTACGGCCCGGAGCTGGGCGTGGAGTACCCGCACGCCGACCCGGACGTGCTGCTGCCCGCGATGAAGGCCGGCATGGCCGCCTGGCGCGACGCCGGGCCCGAGGCCCGTGCCGCGGTCTGCATCGAGATCCTGTCCCGCATCTCCGCCCGCACCCACGAGTTCGCGCACGCGGTCATGCACACCAGCGGCCAGGCCTTCATGATGGCCTTCCAGGCGGGCGGCCCCCACGCGCAGGACCGCGGCCTGGAGGCCGTCGCCTACGCGTACGAGGAGCAGACCCGCGTCCCCGGCCAGGCGGACTGGTCGAAGCCGCAGGGCAAGCGGGACCCGCTGGAGCTCGGCAAGACGTTCACGGCGGTGCCGCGCGGCATCGCGCTGATGATCGGCTGCAACACCTTCCCCACCTGGAACGGCTACCCCGGCCTGTTCGCCTCCCTGGCCACCGGCAACGCCGTCCTGGTCAAGCCGCACCCGCGCGCCGTCCTCCCGCTGGCCCTGACCGTGAAGGTGGCCCGCGAGGTCCTCGCGGAGGCCGGCTTCGACCCGAACCTGGTGGCGCTGGCGGTCGAGCGGCCGGGCGAGGGCATCGCCAAGGCCCTCGCGGTCCGCCCCGAGATCAAGCTGATCGACTACACGGGCTCGACCGAGTTCGGCGACTGGCTGGAGACCAACGCCCGCCAGGCCCAGGTCTACACGGAGAAGGCCGGGGTCAACACGGTCGTCGTCGACTCGACCTCCGACTACAAGGGCATGCTGTCCAACCTGGCCTTCTCCCTGTCCCTCTACAGCGGCCAGATGTGCACCACCCCGCAGAACCTGCTGATCCCGCGCGAGGGCATCGAGACGGACGCGGGCCACAAGTCGTACGACGAGGTCGTCGCCGACCTCGCCGCCTCGGTCGGCGGCCTGCTGGGCGACGACGCCCGGGCCAACGCGCTGCTGGGCGCGCTGGTCAACCCGGACGTCAAGGCCCGCCTGGAGGCGGCGGCCGGGCTGGGCGAGGTCGCGCTGGCCTCCCGCGAGGTGGCCAACCCCGAGTTCCCCGACGCGGTCGTGCGCACCCCGGTGATCGTGAAGCTGGACGCCGGCAAGCCCGACCCGGAGGCCGCGTACCTGTCGGAGTGCTTCGGCCCGGTCTCCTTCGCGGTGGCCGTGGACTCCACGGCCGACGCCCTGGAGCTGCTGCGCCGTACGGTGCGGGAGAAGGGCGCCATGACGGTGGGCGCGTACACCACCTCCGAGGACACCGAGCGGGCGATCGAGGAGGTCTGCCTGGAGGAGTCGGCGCAGCTGTCGCTGAACCTGACGGGCGGGGTCTACGTCAACCAGACGGCGGCCTTCTCCGACTTCCACGGCTCGGGCGGCAACCCGGCGGCGAACGCCGCGCTGTGCGACGGCGCGTTCGTCTCGAACCGCTTCCGCGTGGTGGAGGTCCGCCGCCAGGCCTGACCCTCAGGGCCTGGGCCCGCCCCAGTGGAAGAGGGTCATGGCCACGCTGGTGGCCAGGTTGTAGCTGGAGACCTGCGGCCGCATCGGCAGCGACACCAGGTGATCGGCCCGGGCCCGCAGCTCGGGCGAGATCCCGTGCCGCTCGGAGCCGAAGGCGAGCAGGGCGTCGTCCGGGAGGGTGAGGGCACGGATGTCCTCGCCCTCCGGGTCGAGCGCGTACACGGGCCCGGGCGGGAGCTCCTCCAGCTCCACCCGGTCCACGGTGGTGGCGTAGTGCAGGCCGGCCCCGGCGCGCACGACGTTGGGGTGCCAGGGGTCGAGGTCGCCGCGGGTGACCACGCCGGTGGCCCCGAACCCGGCGGCGAGACGGACGACGGCGCCGACGTTGCCGAGGTTGCGGGGGTTGTCGAGCAGGACGATCGGCGCGGGGCGGGGCGTCCGCGCGAGGGCGGCCCTTCCTGCCGCCCGCTCCGGCCGTACGGCGAGGGCGGCGACCCCGGTGGGGTGCACGCGGGGCAGCAGCTCCTTCAGCGACCCCTGACGCACGAGCCGCGCCACCGCCTCCTCCACGTCGGGAGCCAGCTCGGCGGCCAGGGCCCGTACACCGTCCGGCTCCTCGGCGACGACCGCCAGCACCTCGGCCCCGAACCGCAGGGCGTGCTTCAGCGCATGGAACCCGTCCAGCACCACGACGTCGTCCCGCCCGGCGATCTCGCCCCACTCCCGCACCACACTCATACCCCCGACCCTAAGGCCCGCCGGCTATCCGGCCTCGCCGGCGTTTGAGGCGCTGGGGGCACCCCCAGCGGTAGCTGGGGGAGGGTCTGGGGGCGGAGCCCCCAGGGAACGGGCGAAGGGCGGGGCGGGGAGACGGCTCCGCGCAGCGGCACCCGCGGCCGCGCCGGCCCGCGCCCCCACCCACACCAGCAGCCCCGTCGGCAGGAACACCGCATCGGCGGCGATCATCGCCAACGAGAAGAACGGCAGCCCCAACAGCACCGCGATCCCCGCATGCTCCAGCATCATCACCGCCAGCAGCACGTTCTTGACCCGCCGGTTGAACAGCGTGAACGGAAACGCGACCTGCACCGCCACCGTCCCGTAGGTCAGCAGCATCACCACCACCCCGCTGCCCGCCAGCACCCCCGACAGCCCCGGCCACGGGGTGAAGTAGTCCAGCCGCAACGGGTAGTACAGCGCGGTCCCGTCCTGCCACCGCGAGCCCTGGATCTTGTACCAGCCCGCGGTCGCGTAGATCAGGCACACCTCCGCCATGATCACCAGCATCCCCGCGTTGTGCAGCAGGTTCGCGAGCACGTCCAGGGCGGCCCGCCGCTCCCCCTCCGGCTCGTACCGTTCGACCAGCCACCACAGCGCCGCCCCCACCCACAGCGCCGCGAACACGGCCGTCCACCCGCCGCTCAGCCGCCCGCTCACCGCCCCGTATGCGAGGAACGCGCCCAGCACCCCCCACAGCACCGGCCCCGCCGCCCCCGCCGTGGCGGTGCCCCGCAGCCGCGCCCGCCGCGCGTCCAGCGACCACACCTGCGCGCAGCGCGTCAGCACCAGGTAGACGGCCATCAGGTGGATGACGTTGTCCCCGCCGTCGCCCATGAACACGCTGCGGTTCTGCAGCGACAGCACGCCGGCCATGAAGAGCACCGACGTCGCCCGCGTCCGCCAGCCCAGGGCCAGCAGCGCGCTCGCGGCCACGGAGGCGCCGTAGACCAGCTCGAACCACCACCCGGACGCGGACCACAGCAGCACCGTGAAGGCGTGGTTGCCGGCGACCAGCCGCTCCGCGAGCTGCCAGCTCCACGGCCCGTCGGGCCCGTACAGCTCGTACCGGTTCGGGAACTCGCGCAGCAGGAAGAACAGCCAGGTCCCGGCGAAGCCGATGCGTACGACGGCGCTCTGGTACGGGCCGAGCGCCTGCCCGCTGACCTGCGCGAGCGCCCGCCTCAGACGGTCCACCACGGCAGCTCCCGGTAGTACGTCTGGGTGTCGGTCGTCTCCTCGCTCCAGGCCGGCGCGGCCACGGACCGCGTCGCCGAGCGCAGCTGGACCCGTACGATCCGGTCGCCGCCGTCCGTGCCCGGGGCCAGCCGCTGCACCGCGATCCGCTTCAGGTAGGCCTCGGACAGCTCGCCGCGCTGGGCGTTCGTCGGCTTGTCGTTCTCGTCGTGGGAGCCGGTGAAGAAGTCCCAGGCCCGGCGGAGCTCGTTCTGTTCGGTGTGGCTGGGCAGCAGGCTGTGCCGGATGGCCGCCGCGTCCTCGGCGGACAGGTCGCGCCAGCCGGTGGTGACGAGCCCGCCGCCCGCGGTGCGGACCTGGGCGCGGGCCTCGACGGCGATGTTCTGCTGGAGGGGGTTGGGGGCGAAGAGCTTCCAGTTCTGTTCGAACTCGGGGTAGACCCAGCCGTCCACGAGGCCCGCGTGCCGCTTGCTCAGCGTGTTCGACGGGGCGACGTGCAGGAAGACGAGCCCCAGGTGCAGGCAGGCGGCCACGGCCAGGGCCGCCAGGGCCAGTGCGGCGAGGACCCGGTACGGGGCGGACAGGCCGGCGATGCCGGGCGCCCGGCTCGCTGCCGGCCCGGGCTCGTCCTCGCCCTCGCGCTCGTTCGAATCCATCCCGCCCCGATCATCCGGCGTCCACAGGGTTGCCCACAGAGGTTGACACCCTACGGGCCGCCGTCTCACCATTGAAGAGGATGAACCGAACGATCGGTCGGTCGGGCGGACGGCAGACTCTGACAGGGAGCCGTGATGGTCGCAGTGACTCCGGAGACGGGGACGTCGGGCGGGGTGGACGGAGGATCCGCCGACCTCGGCGCGCAGCTGAGGGCGGACTTCGACGCCGCCGTGGCGGCGGACGAGCGCGTGGAGCCGCGCGACTGGATGCCCGAGGAGTACCGCGCCTCCCTGGTACGCCAGATGGCCCAGCACGCCCATTCCGAGATCATCGGCATGCAGCCCGAGGCCAACTGGATCACCCGCGCGCCCTCGCTGCGCCGCAAGGCGATCCTGATGGCCAAGGTGCAGGACGAGGCGGGGCACGGCCTCTACCTCTACAGCGCCGCCGAGACCCTCGGCACCAGCCGTGACGAGCTGCTCGACAAGCTGCACTCCGGCAAGCAGAAGTACTCCTCGATCTTCAACTACCCCACCCTGACCTGGGCGGACGTCGGCGCCATCGGCTGGCTCGTGGACGGCGCGGCCATCACCAACCAGGTGCCGATCTGCCGCTGCTCGTACGGCCCCTACGCCCGTGCGATGGTCCGGATCTGCAAGGAGGAGTCCTTCCACCAGCGCCAGGGCTATGAGCTGCTCCTCGCCCTCTCCCAGGGCACCGAGGCCCAGCACGCCATGGCCCAGGACGCCGTGAACCGCTGGTGGTGGCCCTCCCTGATGATGTTCGGCCCGCCGGACGACGAGTCGGTCCACAGCGCCCAGGCGATGGCCTGGCGGATCAAGCGGCACTCCAACGACGAGCTGCGCCAGCGCTTCGTCGACATCGCCGTCCCCCAGGCCGAGTCGCTGGGCCTGACCCTGCCCGACCCGGACCTCAAGTGGAACGAGGAGCGCGGGCACTACGACTTCGGCGCCATCGACTGGGCCGAGTTCTGGGACGTGCTCAAGGGCAACGGCCCCTGCAACGAACAGCGCATCAGCCAGCGGCGCCAGGCCCACGAGGAAGGCGCCTGGGTCCGCGAAGCGGCCACGGCGTACGCGCAGAAGCACACCGGCACCGGACGAGAGGTACAGGCATGACGCAGAACTGGCCCCTGTGGGAGGTGTTCGTGCGCTCGCGCCGCGGCCTCTCGCACACGCACGCGGGCAGCCTGCACGCCCCCGACGCGGAGATGGCCCTGCGCAACGCGCGCGACCTCTACACGCGGCGCAACGAGGGCGTCTCCATCTGGGTCGTGCCCTCGGCCGAGATCACGGCCTCCTCGCCGGACGAGCGGGACCCGTTCTTCGCCCCGTCCGCCGACAAGCCCTACCGGCACCCCACCTTCTACGAGATCCCCGAGGGGGTGCGCCACCTGTGAGCGCCGACACCGCCACCCCGCCCGCGGCCACGGCCGCCGTCCTCGCCCTCGCGGACGACGCGCTGATCCTCTCCCACCGCCTCGGCGAATGGGCGGGCCACGCCCCCGTCCTGGAGGAGGAGGTCGCCCTCGCGAACATCGCGCTCGACCTGCTCGGCCAGGCCCGCATCCTGCTGTCCATGGCGGGCGACGAGGACGAGCTGGCCTTCCTCCGCGAGGAGCGCGCCTTCCGCAACCTCCAGCTGGTCGAGCAGCCCAACGGCGACTTCGCCCACACCATCGCCCGCCAGCTGTACTTCTCCCTCTACCAGCACGAGCTGTACGCGGAACTGGCCGCCGGAGACGGCCCGTTCGCCCCCCTGGCGGCCAAGGCCGTCAAGGAGACCGCCTACCACCGCGACCACGCCGAACAGTGGACGCTGCGGCTCGGCGACGGCACGGACGAGAGCCGCCGGCGGATGCGCGCGGCCCTGGACGGGCTGTGGAAGTACACCGGGGAGATGTTCCGGCCGGTCGAGGGTCTCGACGTCGACCCGGCCGCCCTGGAGGCCCGCTGGCTGGCCGCGCTGGGCGACGTACTGGAGCGGGCCGGGCTCACCCTGCCCGAGGGCCCGCGTACGGGTGCCTGGGCCGCCGGAGCGGGCCGCCAGGGCCTGCACACCGAGCCGTTCGGGCGGCTGCTCGCGGAGATGCAGCACCTGCACCGCAGCCACCCCGGGGCGTCGTGGTGACCGCCACGGCCGGGACGACCCGCCTGGAGGCGGAGCTGGCCGAGCTGGCCGGCACCGTCCCCGACCCCGAGCTGCCCGTACTGACCCTCGCCGAGCTGGGCGTCCTGCGCGGCGTGCGGATGCATGACGACGGGCACGCCGAGGTGCTCCTCACCCCGACCTACACCGGCTGCCCGGCCATCGAGGCCATGTCCGCCGACATCCGGCAGGTCCTGACCGGGCACGGCATACCGGACGTGCGGGTCACCACGGTGCTGTCCCCCGCCTGGTCCACCGACGACATCAGCGCCGAAGGCCGCCGCAAGCTCGCCGAGTTCGGCATCGCACCGCCCCGCCCGCACTCCGCCGGCGGACCGGTCCCGCTCACCCTGTCGGTGCGCTGCCCGAACTGCGGCTCGACCGACACCGAGCTGCTCAGCCGGTTCTCCTCCACCGCCTGCAAGGCGCTGCGCCGGTGCGTCGCCTGCCGCGAACCGTTCGACCACTTCAAGGAGCTGTAGATGGCCGCACCCCGCCACGGCGCGTTCCACCCCCTCACGGTGGCGGCGGTCGACCGGCTCACGGACGACTCGGTGGCGCTGACCCTGTCGGTGCCCGAGGAGCTGCGCGCCGACTACCGGCACGCCCCCGGCCAGCACCTCACGCTCCGCCGGACCCCCGCCGAGGGCTCCGAGGTCCGCCGGACCTACTCGATCTGCTCCCCCGCCCCGGCCGCCGACGGCCCCGGCCCGGCCGTGCTGCGCGTGGGGGTGCGGCTGGTGGAGGGCGGCGAGTTCTCCACCTTCGCCCACAAGGAGATCAGCGCCGGGGACGTGCTGGACGTGATGGTCCCGGCCGGGCGGTTCGTGCTGGACCCGGCGGCGGCCCCGGCCTCCGCGCACTACGCGGCGATCGTCGGCGGCAGCGGCATCACCCCGGTGCTGTCGATCGCGGCCACGCTGCTCGCGGCCCGCCCAGACGCCCGGTTCTGCCTGGTGCGCAGCGACCGTACGGCGGCCTCCACGATGTTCCTGGAGGAGGTGGCCGACCTCAAGGACCGCTACCCCGACCGCTTCCAGCTGGTCACCGTCCTCTCCCGCGAGGAGCAGGAGGCCGGGCTGCCGTCCGGGCGGCTCGACGAGGCCCGCCTCACGGCCCTGCTGCCCGCGCTGCTGCCGGTCGGCGAGGTGACGGGCTGGTTCCTGTGCGGCCCGTACGGGCTGGTGACGGGCGCGGAGCAGGCCCTGGGCGCGCTGGGCGTCGTCCGGACCCGGGTGCACGAGGAGATCTTCCACGTCGAGGAGACCGCCCCGCAGAACCCCGTACGGTCCTCGGCGCCGGTGGCGGCCCACGGGCGGGTCACCGCCCGCCTCGACGGCCGCTCGGGCACCTGGGCCGTGCAGGACGGGGAGTCCCTGCTGGACGCCGTGCTGCGCAACCGCGCGGACGCCCCGTACGCCTGCAAGGGCGGGGTGTGCGGCACCTGCCGGGCATTCGTGGTCTCGGGCGAGGTGCGGATGGACCGCAACTTCGCACTGGAGGAGGAGGAGACGGAGGCCGGGTTCGTGCTGGCCTGCCAGTCCCACCCGGTGACGGAGGAAGTGGAGATCGACTTCGACCGCTGACCGGCCCGCGCGGTCTGGGTTTTTGCCGCCGCCTGCTCTATCTTGACGCACCGTCAGATCCAGTAGGCGGATCGGAACCGGTGCGCGCGGGAGGACAGGCAGTGGACTTCACCTTCACCGAGGAACAGCAGGCGGCCGTCGAGGCGGCGAAGGCCGTGTTCGCGGACGTCGCTCCCGACGGCGTGCCCAGCCCCGCGCTCACCCCGGGAGCCGTCGCGGAGGACTTCGACCGGCCCTTGTGGGCCAGGCTCGCCGGCTCCGACCTGCTGGGCCTCGTCCTCGCCGAGGAATACGGCGGGGCCGGCCTCGACACCATCGCGCTCTGCCTGGTGCTGCGCGAGGCGGCCCGGGTGCTGGCCCGGGTGCCGCTGCTGGAGCACTGCGCCACCGCCATGGCCGTCCAGGCCCACGGCGGCCCCGAGCTGGCCGCCGCCCTGCTGCCCGGCGCCGCGGACGGCACGCTCGTCCTCACCGTCGCCGCTCAGGGCCGCACCGGCCACGACCCCGCCGAACTGGCCGTCGGCGCACACCGCGAGGGCGCCGTCTGGGTCCTGGACGGGGTGCAGACCGCCGTCGCCTGGGCGCACGGCAGCGACTGGATCGCCGTACCCGCCCACACCGCGGACGGCGGGGCCGTCCTCGCGCTGCTCCCGCGCACCACCGAGGGCCTCACCCTCGCCGACCAGTACTCCACCAGCGGGGAGAAGCTCGCCGAACTCACCCTGGACGGGGTCCGCGTGCCCGCCGCCCACGTGATCGACGCCCCCGGCGCCTGGGAGCGGCTGCGCCAGGTCCTGGCCACCGGGACCTGCGCCCTCGCGCTCGGCCTCGGCGAGGCCGTCCTCACCATGACCAGCGGGTACACAGGCAAGCGCGAGCAGTTCGGCTTCCCCGTGGCCACCTTCCAGGCCGTCGCCGTCCAGGCCGCCGACCGCTACATCGACCTGCGCGCCATGGAGGTCACCCTCTGGCAGGCGGCCTGGCGGCTCGACGCCGCGACCGGCGCGGCGGGCGGCCCGCTGCCCACCGCGGGAGACGTGGCCGTCGCCAAGATCTGGGCCTCGGAGGGCGTACGCCGGGTCGTACAGACCGCACAGCACCTGCACGGCGGCTTCGGCGCCGACACCGACTACCCGCTGCACCGCTACCACGCCTGGGCCAAGCAGCTGGAGCTCCAGCTCGGCCCGGCCGCCGCGCACGAGGAGGCCCTGGGCGACCTGCTGGCCGCCCACCCCCTCGGCTGAGCCCGCGCCCTACAGGACGAAGGCCGGGTTCCCGTTGTCCGTGACCATCGGGCGCCCGGCGCCGTCCCAGGCCTGCATCCCGCCGGTCACGTTGACGGCGTCGATGCCCTGGCCCACCAGGTACTGGGTGACCTGGGCGCTGCGCCCGCCCACGCGGCACATCACGTACGCCGTGCGACCTTCCGCGACCGCCTCCGTCACCTCGCCGAAGCGCGCGACGAAGTCGCTCATCGGGACGTGCAGCGCGCCCTCGACATGACCGGCCGCCCATTCGTCGTTCTCACGGACGTCCAGGACGAGGCCTTCGGCGGGCACCGCGGCGGCTTCCACCGAGGGGAGCGGTCCGAAGTTCATGACAGTCGCCTTCTCTCTTCACGGATCTGTCTCGCCAACCTATCCGACCCGGGAGCGCGGCTCACGGAGTCGCGAGGGACGCCAGCTCCGCCTCGCGTTCGGAGACCTCGGCCAGCAGCTGCTCGGCGATCTCCTCCAGCAGCCGGTCCGGGTCGTCGGGGGCCATCCGCAGCATCGCGCCGATCGCGCTGTCCTCCAGCTCCTTGGCCACCATCGACAGCAGTTCCTTGCGCTGGGCCAGCCACTCCAGGCGGGCGTACAGCTCATCGCTCTCGCTCGGCGCCACGGCCTCCGGCGCCGGTCCGGCGGCCCACTCCTCGGCCAGCTCTCGCAGCAGCTGCTCCTCGCCGCGCCCGTAGGCGGCGTTGACCCGTGCGATGAACGCGTCGCGCCGCGCCCGCTCCGTCTCTTCCTGGGCGAGGTCCGGGTGGGCCTTGCGGACCAGATCGCGGTAGAGCCGGCGGACCTCCTCCGAGGGCCGCACCCGCTCCGGCGGACGCACCGGCCGGTCGGTGAGCATCGCGGCCGCGTCGTCGGAGATCCCGTCCGAGCCCAGCCAGTCGTGGAACAGCTCGTCCACGCCGGGCATCGGCATGACCAGCGCGCGGGCCTCCCGGGCCCGCCGCAGGTCCTCGGGATCGCCGCTGCGCGCGGCCTTCGCCTCCGCGATCAGCGCGTCCAGCTCGTCGAGCCGCGAGTACATCGGGCCGAGCTTCTGGTGGTGGAGCCGGGAGAAGTTCTCGACCTCCACCCGGAAGGTCTCCACCGCGATCTCGAACTCGATCAGTGCCTGCTCGGCGGCCCGTACGGCGCGCTCCAGCCGCGCCTCGGGCCGCTCGTCACCGGCGGCGGTCGGCTCTTCGGGGGCTGTCTGTTCGCTCTGCTCGCTCACCCGGCCAGCCTACGGCCCGCCCGGAGGCACGTTTCACGTGAAACGTGCCTCGGCCCGGGCGTCACCGGCCCGCAAGGCCCCGCAAGACCCCTCAGACCCCGAACTCCGCCGGGATCCGGCCGGCGCGCACCGCCGCCACCAGGTCCGCGTGGTCGGCCTCGCTGCGGTCGGCGTAGGCCACCGCGAAGACGGCCATCGCCTCGTCCAGCTCCTCGTTCTTGCCGCAGTACCCGGCCAGCAGCCGCGGGTCGGCGCTGTGGGCGTGCGCCCGGGCCAGCAGGGCTCCGGTCATCCGGCCGTAGTCGTCGAGCTGGTCGGCGGTCAGCGCCGCCGGGTCCACGCTGCCCTTGCGGTTGCGGAACTGGCGGACCTGGTACGGGCGGCCCTCCACCGTGGTCCAGCCCAGCAGGATGTCGGAGACCACCTGCATCCGCTTCTGTCCGAGCACCACCCGGCGGCCCTCGTGCTCCTCCTCCGGGGAGTGGAAGCCCAGCGCGGGCAGGTGCGGCAGCAGCACCGAGGGCCGGGCCTCCTTGACCTGGAGCACCAGCGGCTCGCCCCGGTGGTCCAGCAGCAGCACCACGTACGAGCGGGTGCCCACGCTGCCGGTGCCGACGACGCGGAAGGCCACGTCGTGGATCGCGTAGCGGGCCAGCAGCGGCAGCCGGTCCCCCGAGAGGGTCGCCAGGTAGGGGCCCAGCGAGGCGGCCACGGCGGCGGCCTCACGGTCGCCGACCCGGCGCAGCACGGGCAGCGCGTCGACGAAGCGCCGGCCGCCGTCCTCACCCGCCTCGGTGGACTTGGCGGCGAAGCGGGCGGAGGTGTTGTTGCGGGCCTTCTCCGAGACCCGCTCCAGGGTGCCCAGCAGGTCGCGGGCGTCGGTGTGGGAGACGAGCTCCTCGTCGGCGATGGCGTTCCACGCGTCGAGCGCGGGCAGCTTGGCCAGCAGCCGCATGGTGCGCCGGTAGGCGCCCACCGCGTCCTGCGCCGCCGCCCGGCAGGTGTCCTCGTCGGCGCCGGCCACGCGTCCGGCCAGCACCAGCGAGGTGGCCAGCCGCTTCAGGTCCCACTCCCACGGGCCGAAGACGGTCTCGTCGAAGTCGTTGAGGTCGATCACGAGGCGGCCGCGCGCATCGCCGTAGAGGCCGAAGTTGGCCGCGTGCGCGTCGCCGCAGATCTGCGCGCCCACGCCGGTCACGGGGCCGGCGGACAGGTCGTGGGCCATCAGGCCGGCGGATCCGCGCAGGAAGGCGAAGGGGTTGGCGGCCATCCGGCCCACGCGTATCGGGGTCAGCTCGGCGACCCGTCCGACGTTGGACTCCTCCACCGCGCGCACGGCGTCCGGGCGGTCGGCGGGAGCCTCGAAACGGGCGTGGGCCGCGCGCGGTACGCGCAGCCGCAGGGCCTTGCCGGCCTCCTTGGGGGAGCCGGTCACGGCACTCGGCGCGAAGCCCGGTACGCGCGGTATCCGCCCGCCGGTCCGTCCCGCGGCCGCGCCGACGGCTTCCGCCGCGTCCATCGCGTACTGTCCCGATGCCGTCACCATCTGCGCTGCCCCCGCACTCGTCGCGGCCCACCGGCGCTTCTTCGCCGGTCAGATCGGCCCGACCGTACCCCAAGTCCCGTGCACGGCACCGCCACAGGGCCGCCACAGCCCTGCTACAAACCCGCGTCCCGCGCCAGCAGAGCCGCCTGCACCCGGTTCTCGCACTCCAGCTTCGCGAGGATCCGGCTGACGTACGTCTTCACGGTGGCCTCGCTCATGTGGAGCCGGCGCCCGGCGTCGGCGTTGGACAGGCCCTCCCCGAGCAGCGCCAGCACCCCGCGCTCCCGCTCGCTCAGCGCGGCCACCCGCCGCCGGGCCTCCTCGCCGCGGCCCGCGGCCCGCCCGGTGGCCAGCTGGTCCACCACGTGCCGGGTCGCGGCGGGGGACAGGTACGCGTCCCCGGCGGCCGCCGCCCGGACCGCGCCGATCAGCTCGCCCGGCGCGGAGTCCTTCAGCAGGAAGCCCGCCCCGCCCCCGCTCAGGGCCCGCAGCACGTTCTCCTTCTCCCCGAAGGTGGTCAGGATCAGCACCCGCGCCCCCGGCACCGCACGGCCCAGTTCGTCCAGCGCGGTCAGCCCGTCCATCACCGGCATCTGGATGTCCAGCAGCACCACGTCCGGGGCGTGGGAGCGGGCCAGTTCCACCGCCTCGCGGCCGTCGGCCCCCTCCGCGACGACCTCGATGTCCGGAGCCGAGGTCAGGATCATCCTGATCCCGGCCCGGATCAGCGGCTCGTCGTCAGCGATCACCACTCGGATCACCTTGGCTGTCACCCCGCGCTCCTACTCCTTGACCTCGTAGACCTGCTTCTCCACGAGCTTGCCGTCCCGGAAGCAGAACCGGAAAACGGTGTCGGTCGTCAGCCTGGACTCCTCCGTGGACAGCAGGGCGAAGCAGTCCGTCCCCTCCGGCCGCGGCGGTCCCTTGCGGTCCATCCCGGACGTCAGGATGCTGTCGCCGTCCGGCAGCCTGCCACGGACCGCCTGCTCGGACTCGCCCACGCGCACCGCGTCGAACTCGTCCCGGCTGATCATCGCCTTGTTCGCGGAGCCCACCAGCAGGGCCAGCCCGGCTCCCATCACGATGAGCAGCAGCACCAGGGCCGCGACGGCGATGCCGCAGCCCATCGCCACGCCCCCGGCCCGGCTGCGGACGGGCGCCGTCAGCTCCCGGTCCAGCGCCGCCCAGTCCATCGGCGGAGCCGCCCTGGTCGCGCCCTTCAGCGCCAGCGCCCGCGCCTGCGACCGCTGCCCGAAGTCGTCGGCGACGTCCTCGACGAGCCCGGCCGGCTCCGTCCCGTACGGCAGCACCCCGGCCACCCGGAACCCGCCGTCCTCGGTGGCGCCCGCGTGCACCATGCCGCCGACCAGCCGGGCCCGTTCCCGCAGCCCCGTCAGGCCCTGGCCGCCCGACACCACCTCCCCGGAACCCCGGTCGGCCGCCGGGCCGTTGGCGATCTCCACCACCAGCGAGTCGTCCTCGTAGCGGAGTTCCACGGCGATCGCCGACCCCGGCGCGTGCTTGTAGGCGTTGGTCAGCGCCTCCTGCGCGATCCGGTACGCCGCGTGGTCGCAGGCCGCCACCAGCGGCCGGGGCCGCCCCGCCGTGCCGAGCCGTACGTCGGTCCCCGCGGCCCGCGCGGCCTCCACGAGGCCCGCGATCCCGGCCACCCCCCGCGCGGCCGGCTGCGCCTCCTCCACGGGGGCCGGGGCCTCGACCCCGTCCCGCAGGATCCCGACGACCTCGCGCAGCTCGTGCATCGCCGCCACGGAGGCCTGCCGCAGTACCCCGACCGCCTCGCGCTGGCGGTCGGTCAGCGCCGGGTCCACCTCCAGCGCCCCGGTGTGCACCGAGATCAGGGCCAGCTGGTGGCCCAGGCTGTCGTGCATGTCCTGGGCGATCCGCTGCCGTTCCCGCAGCCGGGCCTGCCCGGCGACCATCGTCCGCTCCCGCACCAGCCGGTCGTTGCGCTCCTGGAGGGCGCTGAGCAGGGTCCGGCGCTGGTGCCAGTACCGGCTGGCCAGACCGGGCATGACGGTCGCGGCCAGGAACAGCAGGGCGGTGAACACGACCACCAGCAGGGGCCGCGTCTGCGACCACTGCTCGACCACCGAGAGGCCGACGGACGCGACGAAGGCGAGCACGAACGCGCCGAGCGCCCGGCCCACGCCGACGATCCGCCGTCCCGCGGACCAGCCCAGCACGATTGTCACGAGGAACACGGCGGGCAGGAAGGCGCTCGCGGCGGCGCCCAGTACCAGCGTGACCGCCGGCAGCCGCCTGCGCAGCAGCACCAGCGCCACCACGGCCACGGCCCCCAGGGCCGTCTTCAGGCCGGAGCTGCGGCTGAGTTCGTCGACGCCGAGGCCGAGCAGGACCAGCACCACGACGGCGGTCAGGTCCCCCGCCAGCATCCGCCGGGACCAGGGCTCCGGCCCCATCAGCCAGTCCCGGCCCGCCCGCACCCTCACCTCGGCATCCACGCGACCGACCCTAGACAGCCGCGCACCCCGGTCTCCGTCCTCTTTCGTCTCGCCCCGCGAGACGAAAGTCGGACGGGCGCCCCCACCAGAACAACAGCCCCGGAACGACCCCGGAACAGCGAGAAGCCCCGATCCGGATTCCGGATCGGGGCTTCCCCGATGTGGGCGAGGGGGGATTTGAACCCCCACGTCCCGAAGGACACTGGCACCTGAAGCCAGCGCGTCTGCCGTTCCGCCACTCGCCCGAGTAGCTCTCCAGTGGATCTTGCCTTTCGGCCCGTTCCCCTGGCGACGTCGAAACAGTAGCACGTCAGACGGGGTGGATTGAAATCGCTTTCCCGTCACCCACGGTGGACCTCCCGACGGCCCCTCCCGCAGTCCCCTCCGGGTGCGGGACACTGTCCCTGGAGCCCCCCTACGATCCCCTGTGAGGACCAACACTCCTGTGGACAGGAGCGAAGGGGAACCACCCGAATCCGCCACGCGTGGATACGATCAGTAAGCAGTACAGGGCGACAGCGACGGAGGAGGTGCCCGATGGGAGTCCTGAAGCGGTTCGAGCAGCGTCTCGAAGGTCTGGTGAACGGCACCTTCGCCAAGGTGTTCAAGTCCGAGGTCCAGCCGGTGGAGATCGCCGGCGCCCTCCAGCGGGAGTGCGACAACAACGCCACCATCTGGAACCGCGAGCGCACCGTCGTCCCCAATGACTTCATCGTGGAGCTGAGCGCCGGCGACTACGAGCGCCTGAGCCCCTACTCCGGGCAGCTCGGCGACGAGCTCGCGGGCCTCGTCCGCGACTACGCCAAGCAGCAGCGCTACAGCTTCATGGGCCCCATCAAGGTCCACCTGGAGAAGGCGGAGGACCTGGACACGGGCCTCTACCGGGTCCGCAGCCGCACCCTGGCCTCCAGCACCTCCCAGGACCCCTCCCAGCCGGCCCCCCAGGGCCAGCAGGGCGGCTACGGCTATCCGCCGGTCGCCGCCCCTCCCATGCCCGCGGGTCCGCCCCCGGGCGCACCCGGCGGCCGCCCCGGCGCCGCCCCACCGTCTCCCGGCGCTCCGGGCACCACGCGCCGCTGGATCGAGATCAACGGCACCCGCCACCAGATCTCGCGCCCCACGCTCGTACTCGGCCGCAGCACCGAGGCCGATGTGCGGATCGACGACCCCGGCGTATCCCGCCGGCACTGTGAGATCCGGACCGGAACACCCCCGACGATCCAGGATCTCGGGTCCACCAACGGCATCGTGGTGGACGGGCAGCACACCACCCGCGCTACGCTCCGCGACGGCTCGCGGATCGTCGTGGGCAGCACCACCATCATTTACCGGCAAGCCGAAGGGTGAAGCGGGGGCAATGTCAGAGCTGACCCTGACGGTCATGCGGTTGGGTTTCCTGGCCGTTCTGTGGCTGTTCGTCATCGTGGCCGTTCAGGTCATCCGCAGCGACCTCTTCGGTACGCGCGTCACCCAACGCGGCTCGCGCCGCGGCGGCGGTGCGGCCGCCGCACCGCAGCAGGCGGGGCGGCAGGCCGCTCCGCCGCAGCAGCGCCAGCGTCGGGGCGCGCCGACCAAGCTCGTCGTCTCCGAGGGAACCCTCACGGGCACCACCGTGACCCTCGCCGGCCAGACGATCACGCTGGGCCGCGCCCACGACTCCACGATCGTGCTGGACGACGACTACGCCTCCAGCCGCCATGCCAGGATCTACCCCGACCGTGACGGCCAGTGGATCGTCGAGGATCTCGGGTCCACCAACGGCACGTACCTGGACCGGACCCGTCTCACCACCCCGACGCCCATTCCGCCGGGCGCCCCGATCCGCATCGGCAAGACCGTCATCGAGCTGCGGAAGTAGTACGAGAATGAGCGAGCGGAGCGAGCGAGCCGCAGCGGTCCGTCCCACCGGGGACACGGACCCGAGCGCGCTCCCGACCGGAGGGTGGGCAGTGTGGCTCGAGACCGGTTGTACCCCGAGGCGTCGTCGACAGGGCAGGTGCACATGAGTCTGTCCCTGCGTTTTGCCGCCGGATCGCACAAGGGGATGATCCGCGAGGGCAACGAGGACTCCGGCTACGCCGGTCCCCGGCTCCTCGCCGTCGCCGACGGCATGGGCGGCCAGGCCGCCGGCGAGGTCGCCAGCTCCGAGGTCATCTCCTCGCTCGTCCAGCTCGACGACGACATCCCGGGCTCCGACATCCTCACCGCCCTCGGCGTCGCCGTGCAGCGCGCCAACGACCAGCTGCGCGTGATGGTCGAGGAGGACGCCCAGCTCGAAGGCATGGGCACCACGCTCACCGCCCTGCTCTGGACGGGCCAGCGGCTCGGTCTCGTGCACGTCGGCGACTCCCGCGCCTACCTGCTCCGCGACGGCGTCCTCACCCAGATCACCCAGGACCACACCTGGGTCCAGCGGCTCGTGGACGAGGGCCGGATCACCGAGGAAGAGGCCACCACCCACCCGCAGCGCTCCCTGCTGATGCGGGCGCTCGGCAGCGGCGACGTCGTGGAACCCGACCTCTCCATCCGCGAGGTCCGGGCCGGCGACCGCTACCTGATCTGCTCCGACGGCCTGTCGGGCGTGGTCTCCCACCAGACCCTGGAGGAGACCCTCGCCGACTACCACGGCCCGCACGAGACCGTGCAGTCCCTGATCCAGCTCGCCCTGCGCGGCGGCGGACCGGACAACATCACCTGCATCGTCGCGGACGTCCTCGACACCGACAGCGGCGACACCATGGCCGCCCAGCTGAGCGACACCCCGGTGGTCGTCGGCGCGGTCGCCGAGAACCCGCACCAGCTCTTCGACGGCAACGCCATGCAGACCCCGGCGGGCCGGGCCTCGGGCCTCGGCCGCCAGACCCCGCCGCCCCCGGGCGCCTTCGGCCCCCCGGGCAGCGGTGACGCCGCCGGCTACGGATACCCCGACCAGAGCCAGGGCGGCGGCGCCCCGTACGGAACCTTCGGCGAAGCCGAGGCGTACGACGCCGACGGCCAGTACGACGACTCGTACGACCACCCGCGCAAGCGGCGCAGCAAAGGGCGCAAGTGGACCACCCGCACCCTGATCCTGCTCCTCGTCGCCGGTGTCGTCGGCGGGGGTCTGTACGCCGCGCACCGCTGGACGCAGACCCAGTACTACGTCGGCGTCAAGGGTGACCACATCGCGCTGTACCGCGGCGTCAGCCAGAGCCTGGCCGGGATCCACCTCTCTCAGGTCGAGACGGATCACCCCGAGATCGAACTGAAGTACCTGCCGTCCTTCAAGCGGAAGCAGGTCGAGGCCACCATCAGCGAAGACAGCCTCGACGGGGCGCGCAAGAAGATCGACGAGCTCGGCACCCAGGTCTCCGCCTGCAAGCAGGACGAGGCCCGCCGCGCCGCCGAAGCGCAGGGCAGCCAGACGCCCGGCCCCACCCTGACTCCCGCGGAGCAGGCAGTCGTCGGCCAGTGCGAGAAGCAGTAGTCATACGCGGGCACAGGGGGCCCGCCACACCATGAGCGTTGTCACCAACACGACCACCATCGGCGCCATCGAGGCGCCGAG
Organism: Streptomyces sp. NPDC029216; assembly: GCF_040648015.1. NCBI lineage: Bacteria > Bacillati > Actinomycetota > Actinomycetes > Kitasatosporales > Streptomycetaceae > Streptomyces > Streptomyces sp. NPDC029216. The sequence continues at coordinate 29,287 of NZ_JBEZWL010000035.1, forward strand.
CCGGCGGAACACCGAGCTCCTGCTGCTCGCCTTCGCCGTGGTCATCCCGATCTTCGCCTACGCCAACGTGGGCCTGTCCATCCACGGCGAACTGCCCCCGGGCATGCTGGTCTACGGGCTCGGCTTCGCCGTGCTCTCCGGCATCGCGCACCTCGTCGTACGCCGCTACGCCAAGTACGCGGACCCGCTGCTGCTGCCGATCGCCACCCTGCTCAACGGACTGGGCGTCGTCCTGATCTGGCGCCTCGACCAGTCCGAGCGGCTGCGGGCCCTGGCCAAGCGCAGCTTCGGCGGCTTCTCGGAGTCCGCGCCCCGGCAGATGATGTACACGGCGCTCGCCATCGCCCTGTTCTCCGTCGTCCTGCTGGTCCTCAAGGACCACCGCGTGCTCCAGCGGTTCACGTACATCTCGATGGCCGGCGCCCTCGTCCTGCTGATCCTGCCCGTGATCCCGGGTCTGGGCGCGGACGTCTTCGGCGCGAAGATCTGGATCAGCGTCGGCGGCTTCTCCATCCAGCCCGGCGAGTTCGCCAAGATCGTCATCGCGATCTTCTTCGCCGGCTACCTGATGGTGAAGCGCGACGCCCTGGCCCTGGCCAGCCGCCGCTTCATGGGCCTCTACCTGCCGCGCGGCCGCGACCTCGGCCCGATCCTGATGATCTGGGCGATGAGCCTGCTCGTCCTCGTCTTCGAGAACGACCTCGGCACCTCGCTGCTGTTCTTCGGCATGTTCGTGATCATGCTGTACGTGGCCACCGAGCGGACCAGCTGGATCGTCATCGGCCTGCTGATGTCGGTCGGCGGCGCCACCGTCGTCGGCATGACCGCCAGCCACGTGAAGGTCCGCGTCACCGCCTGGCTGGACCCCTTCGCCTGCTACACCACCTCGGGCGCCTGCGAGCAGGTCGGCCAGTCGATCATGAGCTTCGGCTCCGGCGGCGTCCTCGGCACCGGCTGGGGCCAGGGCAACTCGGACCTCATCGGCTTCGCCGCCAACTCCGACTTCATCTTCTCGACCGTCGGCGAGGAGCTCGGCCTGACCGGCGTCATGGCCTTCCTCCTGCTCTACGGCCTGATCATCGAGCGGGGCGTGCGCACCGCCCTCGCCGCCCGCGACCCCTTCGGCAAGCTCTTCGCCATCGGGCTCTCCGGCGCCTTCGCCCTCCAGATCTTCGTCGTCGCCGGCGGAGTCATGGGCCTCATCCCCCTCACCGGCATGACCATGCCCTTCCTCGCCAACGGCGGTTCCTCCGTCCTGGCGAACTGGATGCTCATCGCCATCCTCATCCGGATCAGCGACACCGCACGCCGCCCCGCCCCGGCCCCCGCCCCGTCCCCCGACTCCGAGATGACCCAGGTGGTCCGCCCGTCATGAACAAGCCCCTGCGCCGCATCTCGCTGTTCTGCGGGCTCCTCGTCCTCGCCCTGCTGATCCGGACCAACTGGCTGCAATACGTCCAGGCCGAGGACCTCAGCACCCGCAAGGAGAACCGCCGGGTCCAGATCGCCCAGTACGCCACCGAGCGCGGCAACATCATCGTCGGCGGCCAGCCGATCACCGGGTCCGCGGTCACCGACGGCAGCGACTTCAAGTTCAAGCGGACCTACATCGACGGCCCGCTGTGGGCGCCGGTCACCGGCTACGCCTCGCAGGCCTTCGGCTCCACCCAGCTGGAGAAGATCGACGACGGCATCCTCACCGGCAACGACGACCGGCTGTTCTTCGACCGGACGATCGGCATGTTCACCGGTGAGAAGAAGCAGGGCGGCAACGTCATCACCACCCTGAACGCCGCCGCGCAGAAGGCCGCCTTCCAGCAGCTCGGCAACAAGAAGGGCGCGGTCGCCGCGATCGACCCGCGCACCGGCGCCATCCTGGCCCTGGCCAGCACCCCGTCGTACGACCCGTCGACCTTCGCGGGCAACTCCAAGAACGACGAGAAGGCCTGGCGCGAACTCAACGACAGCTCCGACAAGAACCTGGTCAACCGCGCCCTGCGCGAGACCTACCCGCCGGGCTCCACCTTCAAGGTGGTCACCACCGCCGCCGCGCTGGAGCACGGGGTGATCAGCGACATCAACGCCCCGACCGACACCCCCGAGCCGTACATCCTGCCCGGCACGAAGACCCCGATGGTCAACCACGCCACGGGCTGCGAGAAGGCGACCCTGAACTACGCGCTCCAGGTCTCCTGCAACTCGGTCTTCGCGAACGTCGGTGACAAGGTCGGCCGCGACGGCATGGTCGAGACGGCCCAGAAGTTCGGCTTCAACAGCACCGTAGACACCCCGGTCCGCGCCTTCGCCAGCGTCTACGACAAGACGATGGGCAAGGACGGCAACGCGCTGAGCTCGATCGGCCAGTTCAACACGGCGGCCACCCCGCTCCAGATGGCCATGGTCACCGCGGCCATCGCCAACGACGGCAAGCTGATGAAGCCGTACATGGTCGAGCAGCTCACCGCGCCCAACCTCGACACCATCGAGAAGCACGAGCCGCAGGAGATGAGCCGGCCCCTCAGCGCGGCGAACGCGCAGAAGGTCCAGCAGATGATGGTGAACGTCGTCGAGCACGGTACGGGCACCCCGGCCAAGATCAACGGCGTGACCGTTGGCGGCAAGACCGGTACCGCCCAGCACGGCGAGAAGAACGCCAAGCGCCCCTACGCCTGGTTCATCTCCTACGCGGAGCTGCCCGACCGGACCTCCCCCGTCGCCGTCGCCGTCGTCATCGAGGACAGCGCCGTCCAGGACCGCGACGACATCACGGGTGGCGGCCTGGCCGCGCCGGTCGCCAAGGCCGTCATGGAAGCCGTTCTGAAGAACAAGGGATGAGTCCCGCAGACAGGATCCGAGCGCTCGGTACCGGTCCGATATCAGCCTGTGGTCACGAACCGATCACTGACGATCGGCCGGTAGCCTTGCCGCGAACAGCACACCGCCGGACCACACACGGGTGCGGTCGGGACTGACGGAGAGGGCTGGAACGTTATGGAAGAGCCGCGTCGCCTCGGCGGCCGGTACGAGCTGAGCCACGTGCTCGGCCGCGGTGGCATGGCCGAGGTCTACCTCGGCCACGACACGCGGCTCGGCCGTACCGTAGCCGTCAAGACCCTGCGTGCCGACCTCGCCCGTGACCCGTCCTTCCAGGCCCGGTTCCGCCGCGAGGCCCAGTCGGCCGCGTCGCTCAACCACCCGGCCATCGTCGCGGTCTACGACACCGGCGAGGACTACGTCGACAACATCTCCATCCCGTACATCGTGATGGAGTACGTCGACGGCTCCACCCTGCGCGAGCTGCTGCACTCCGGCCGCAAGCTGCTGCCCGAGCGGACCCTGGAGATGTGCATCGGCATCCTCCAGGCGCTGGAGTACTCGCACCGCGCCGGCATCGTGCACCGCGACATCAAGCCCGCCAACGTCATGCTCACCCGGACCGGCCAGGTCAAGGTCATGGACTTCGGCATCGCCCGCGCCATGGGCGACTCCGGGATGACCATGACGCAGACGGCCGCGGTGATCGGCACCGCCCAGTACCTCTCCCCGGAGCAGGCCAAGGGCGAGCAGGTCGACGCGCGCTCCGACCTCTACTCCGCAGGCTGCCTGCTGTACGAGCTGCTGTGCGTGCGGCCCCCGTTCGTCGGCGACTCCCCCGTGGCGGTCGCCTACCAGCACGTACGGGAAGAGCCCCAGCCGCCGTCGAACTTCGACCCCGAGATCACGCCCGTGATGGACGCCATCGTCCTCAAGGCCCTGGTCAAGGACCCCGACTACCGCTACCAGTCCGCCGACGAGATGCGGGCCGACATCGAGGCCTGCCTGGAGGGCCAGCCCGTCGCCGCGACCGCCACCATGGGCGGCAACGGCTACGGCTACCCCGACCAGGGCGGCTACGGGCACCAGGGCTACGACCAGCCCACCACCGCCCTGCGCTCCCCGGACGCCGGCCAGACCTCGATGATGCCGCCGATGCCCCCCGGGGGCGACGGCGGATACGGGTACCAGGACCAGGGGCACGGCGGCTACGACCAGGGTCACGGGCGCCGCCAGCAGAAGAAGAGCCGTGCCTCGACGATCCTGCTGGCCGTGGCGGCGGTACTCGTCCTGGTCGGCGCGATCCTGATCGGCAAGTCCCTCTTCAACACCGCGGACAACCGCCCCGCCGTGCCCAAGCTCGTCGGCCAGACCTTCGAGTCGGCGCAGAGCAGCGGCAAGAACATGGGCCTCACCGTGGAGAAGGAGGGCGAGGAGCCCTGCGCGGACCAGCCCAAGGGCAACGTCTGCTCGCAGAACCCGGCCGAGGGCACCAAGGTCGACAAGGGCACGGCCATCAAGGTCAAGGTCTCCTCGGGCGCGCCCAAGGTGCTGGTGATCGACGTGCTCCGGCTGCCGGTCGCGGAGGCCGAGTCGCAGCTGAAGGCCAAGAAGTTCCAGGTCGAGCGGAAGCTCGTCGAGTCCGACACCGCCAGCCCCGGCACGGTGACCGACCAGAACCCCAAGAGCGGCACCGAGGCCGAGCAGGGTTCGGTGGTCACCCTCACCGTGGCCAAGGAGATCGCGAAGGGCGTCGTCCCGCCCCTCACCGGGCTGACCAAGGAGCAGGCGATCAAGGCGCTCCAGGACGCCAAGCTCAAGCTCGGCAGCACCACCGAGGTGGACCAGCCCGGGGCCGCGCCGAAGACGATCGTGGCGCAGCAGTACGAGCCCGGTCAGCAGCTGCCCAAGGACACCACCGTCAATGTCAGCATCGCCAAGGGCAACGCGCAGCCGACCCCCGTGCCGCCGCTGACCGGGCAGACCGTCGCGCAGGCCAAGAACACCCTCAAGCAGGCCAACCTGAACTTCGGGTCGGTCCTGGGCGGTCCCACCGATGACAACGCCATCGTGGTGAGCTCCGACCCCACGGCCGGGGCCCCGGTCCCGGCGGGCACGGTCGTCAACGTCCGCACCATGGTCAACCCGAACCAGCCGCAGGACGGCGGCCAGGGCGGCGGAGGCTTCTTCGGCGGCCTCACCGGCGGCCGCAACTAGCAGCACGTGAAACAGGCCCGGCCCCCACCGAGGGGGGCCGGGCCTGTTTCACGTGAAACGCCGGTACGAGCAGGTTCAGCGCAGCTCCGCCGGCGGGGTGCGCTGCGCGTCCACCTTCTCCGTCCGCACCAGCTCGCCCCAGACGATGTACCGGTACTTCGAGGTGTAGACCGGGGTGCAGGTCGTCAGGGTGATGTAGCGGCCCGGGGCCGTCTTGCCCGACTCCTTGGGGACCGGGTTGATCACGTCCGTGTTGTACTTCGAGGTCTGGGTGAGCTCGGCGAAAACCTTGTAGACGTACCAGGTGTCCTTGGTCTCAAAGACGACCGCGTCGCCCTTCTTCACCTTGTCGATGTTGTGGAACTTCGCCCCGTGCCCGTCGCGGTGCGCGGCCAGCGCGAAGTTGCCCTTGTCGTCCCAGGGCAGCGCCGCCTTCACCGGGTCCGTGTAGTAGCCGGCCACGCCGTCGTTGAGGACCTCCGGGGAGGTGCCGGGCTTGACCAGTACCTCGCCGTTGTTCATCGACGGCACGTGCAGGAAGCCGATCCCGTCCTGGGTGTCGAGGGCCCCCGGCTGCGCCGCAGAACCCGGACCGGACCCGGGCTGCTGCCACTGCCGGCGGATCTGGTCGCCCCGGGCCGAGGCCTGCCGGTCGGCGAGGACGTTCGTCCACCACAGCGAGTACGCCACGAACAGGCCCAGGATCAGCCCCACCGTGATCAGGAGCTCCCCCAGCAGGCCCAGGGCCCCGGCGATCACACTGCGGTCGGCGGGCGGCGGTGCGGAGCGGCGGCGGGCACGAGACACTGCGGATTCGTCCTTACAAGCTGTTCAGCGGCTGTTCAGCGCGGGCGGAGCGCCCTGGCTGCGCGGGCGTTCGTCGACCATCCTGCCCCATACGATCATCCGGTAGGTGCTCGTGAATTCCGGGGTGCAGGTCGTCAGCGTGATGTACCGGCCCGGCCCGGTGAATCCGGAACCCTCCGGCACCGGCTTGATCACCGACACGTTCGCCGGGGAGGTCTGCGGCAGTATCGAGGTCATCTTGTACGTGTAGTACGCGTCCCGGGTCTCGACGACGATCGGGTCCCCCGGCGCCAGCTGGTTGATGTACCGGAACGGTTCCCCGTGGGTGTTGCGGTGCCCGGCGACCGCGAAGTTCCCCTGCTGGTCGGCCGGCATCGCCGTCTTCAGCGCGCCCTCGCCGTAGTGGCCGACCATCCCCTTGTCGAGCACCTTCGCCTTGCTGACGCCCTCCGCCACCGGCACCTTCAGGTCCAGCTTGGGGATGTGGAGGATGGCGAAGCCCTGGCCCGGTTCGAAGGCGGCCACGGGCGGGGCGGCGGCCGCCGGGGGGTGTTCCCAGGTCTGGCGCAGGGAGCCGGCGGCCCCGTTCGCCGACCGCTCGGCCAGCAGGTTCGTGTACCAGAGCTGGTAGGCGACGAACAGCAGCATCACCACGCCGGCCGTGATGAACAGCTCGCCCACGGCCCGGCTGAGCACCACCACGGGCCCGCCGGAACGCGGGCGAGCGCGTCGACGGCCCCGCCCGCCCCGTTTGCGGGCCCGCGCGTGCGAGCGCTTCGCGGCCTCCTGCGCTGCCCTGCGCCGCGCGGCCCGGCCCTCGCTGGGCGCGGACGGCGCGACCGTCGTCACGCGACGGCCTTGCCCACCACCGGGGCCAGGCCCTCCGACCGTGCGACGGCGCCGGCGTCACCGCAGCGCACCAGCCAGTTCGCGAGCATCCGGTGGCCCCACTCGGTCAGCACCGACTCGGGGTGGAACTGGACGCCCTCCACGTCGTGCTCCCGGTGCCGCAGGCCCATGATGATCCCGTCCTCGGTGCGGGCGGTGACCTCCAGCACGTCGGGCAGGGTCTGCGGCTCGGCGGCGAGGGAGTGGTAGCGGGTCGCCGTGAACGGCGAGGGCAGCCCGGCGAAGACGCCCAGCCCCTCGTGCACCACGGGGGAGGTCTTGCCGTGCAGCAGCTCGGGGGCCCGGTCGACGACGCCGCCGTAGGCGACGGCCATGGACTGCATTCCGAGGCAGACGCCGAAGACCGGTACGCCGGTGTCGGCGCAGTGCCGGACCATGTCGACGCAGACCCCGGCCTCCTCGGGCGTGCCCGGGCCGGGGGAGAGGAGGACGCCGTCGAAGCCGTCCTGGGCGTGGGCGAGCTCGACCTCGTCGTTGCGCAGCACCTCGCATTCGGCGCCGAGCTGATAGAGGTACTGGACCAGATTGAAGACAAAGCTGTCGTAGTTGTCGACAACCAGAATGCGCGCGCTCACGGAGTGGCTCCCGATCCCTCGTCCACCGTCACATCGTTGAAGGGAAGGAGCGGCTCGGCCCACGGGAAGACGTACTGGAAGAGCACGAACACCACCGCCAGGACCAGTACGAGAGAGATCAGCGCCCGCACCCACGCGTTGCCCGGCAGATGCCGCCAGATCCAGCCGTACATTCCGTCTGTTTCCTTCGTCGTCCACGATTCACTCACGCACCGCTGAGGCGGTACCGCACCAGACTACGGGCCGGGGCCCCCGCGGCGTGGGTCAGCCGGGCAATCCCGGGGCATCGGCGGGTGCGGTGCCGGTGAGCTCCGCCCAGACGACCAGGCGGTGGCTGTGGCCCCACTCGGGGTCGCAGGTGGTGAGGGTCAGGTACCTGCCGGGGGTGGCGAAGGGGGAGCGGCGCGGAACGGGGTCGATCACCCCGGTCTCGGTGGGCAGGATCCGCAGCGGTTCGGCGCGGACGGTGTAGGTGTAGCGGTTCACGGCGTCCCGGACGACCACCGTGTCGCCGGGGCGCAGCTCGTCCAGGTCCTTGAAGGGGTCGCCGTACGTGCGCCGGTGGCCGGCGACCGCGAAATTGCCCTCGGTTCCGGGGCGGGCGGTGCCGGTGTAGTGGCCGAGGCCCTTCTTGAGCAGCTCGGCGTCCGTGCCCTCCAGGACCGGTTTGCTCCAGTCCGCGCCGAAGCGGGGGACGGACATCTCGGCGAAGGCCCGGCCCGCGGGGTAGGGCTGTGAAGCAGGGGCCGGCGCCGACGGGGCCGGGAGGGGGGCCGCGGCGGGCGCCGCCGCCCAGCGGTCGCGCAGCCGGGCCCGTTCCGCGTCCATGGCCCGCTCCGCCGTGACCCCGGTCCACAGCAGGACGTAGACGACGAACAGCACGATCAGCGTGCCCGCCGTCAGGCACAGCTCGCTGAACGTCCGTACCACCAGGCGCAGTACGACGTCAGGGCGCGGCGGACTCCAGCGGCTTCGCATAGTGGAGGTCCACTGTGCCGGAGTAGCCGGGGAGTGTCAGCCGCTTGTCCTCTTCCACTTTCCAGCCGAGCCCGTACGCGTTGACGTACAGGAGGTAGTTCTGGATGGCGGGGGAGGCGTTGAGGGCCTTGCGCAGGGCGCCCGGGTCGCCGACCGCCGACACCTTGTAGGGGGGCGAGTACACCCGGCCCTGGAGGATCAGGGTGTTGCCGACGCAGCGGACGGCGCTGGTGGAGATCAGCCGCTGGCCCATGACCTCGATGCCCTCGGCGCCGCCCAGCCACAGCGCGTTCACCACGGCCTGGAGGTCCTGCTGGTGGATGACGAGGTCGTTGGGCTGTGGTTCGGGCACGCCCGGGACGCGGGCGGTGGCGTTGGGAGGGGCGTCGTTGAGGGTGACGCTCAGGCCCCTGCCGGCCAGCTCCTCGGTGCCGGAGGCCTTGCGCAGGGCGGCGAGCCTGGCGTCCTCGGCCTTGGTGCTGCCGTTGTCGCGGTCGGCGAGGGCGTCCACCTGGGCGCGGGCGGCCGCGGCGTTCTTCTCCAGCTCGGCGTTCTTGGCGCTGCGCTCGTGGATCAGGTCGGAGAGTTTGAGGAGGGAGGCGTCCGTGCGGATGTTCGTACCCTTGGACGTGTTGAAGCTGGTGACGAAGATGAGGCCCGCCAGGGCGAACACCGCGGCCGTCAGCAGCCGCACCGGGCTGGCCCGGCGGCGGGGACCCGCGGAGGAGTCGTCGGAATTAGTCAACGTACCCTTCTCCTTCAACGCCACAGGTCCACTACGCTAACGGACGCCCGGGGCAGGCAAGGTCCCCCAGCGCATCGACAGGAGAGCCCCTCGTGCCGAAGTCACGTATCCGCAAGAAGGACGACTACACGCCGCCGCCGGCGAAGCAGCAGGCGCAGCAGATCAGGCTGGGGAGCCGAGGCTGGGTCGCCCCGGTCATGCTGGCCTTTTTCCTGATCGGTCTCGCGTGGATCGTCGTCTTCTACGTGACCGACACCCAGTTGCCGATCGAGGCGCTGGGCAATTGGAACATCGTGGTCGGTTTCGGATTCATCGCCGCCGGATTCGGCGTTTCCACTCAGTGGAAGTAGTACACGGATAGCCCAGCGGCGCAACCTCTCCCCATGAGTTATCCACAGCGTCATCCACACCTGAGGAAAAGACAGAAGATCTGTGGATAACTCTGTGGAGAGTTGACGCCGGTGTGATCAGGTGAGTGCGGCCGTACGGACCAGGATCAGGGCCGTGGCCAGCAGGAAGACCGCCACACACGTCCCCGCTTGGACGAGTGTGCGCTTTCTGCCCGTGGCGGGTGCGAGCAGCCCCAGGGCGACCAGCGCGCCCGTCACCAGGCCGCCGATGTGCGCCTGCCAGGACACGGACCAGCCGCCCCCCAGCGGCACGAAGGTCACCAGCAGCATCAGCCCGAGGGTGATCAGCACCGGCCGCATCTCGTACCGCAGCCGGCGGGCGAGGACGACGGTGGCGCCGAGCAGGCCGCAGATGGCGCCGGACGCGCCCAGCGTCGGGGTGTTCGGCGCGGTCAGCAGATAGACCAGAGCGCTGCCGCCCAGCCCCGACAGCAGATAGAGGACGAGGTAGCGGGCGCGGCCCAGGGCCGCCTCCAGCGGGCCGCCGATCACCCACAGGGCGACCATGTTCCCGAAGATGTGCCACCACTCCACATGCAGGAACACCGAGGTCAGCAGCCGGTGGTACTGGCCGGTGGAGATCCCCTCCACGGGCGCCCCGTAGTACTCCACGTACCGCCCCAGCAGCTCCAGCCCGACGGCCAGGCCGGGCACGGCGTACGCGGCGAGGAACACCGCGACGTTGATCCCGATCAGGATCTTGGTGACGAGCTGCGGGTCGCCCGCGACCAGACCGCCCGCGACCGTACGCGGGGCGTTGGCCGCCGGGGCGTGCCCGGTGCCGGAACCGCCCCGCACGCACTCCGGGCACTGGTAGCCGACCGAGGCGCTGATCATGCACTCCGGGCAGATGGGCCGGTCACAGCGGGTGCAGCTGATGCCGGTGTCGCGGTCCGGGTGGCGGTAGCAGCCCGGCAGACGGTCGGTGTCCATCGGTCCCCTCGGTCAGCGGCGGGGCAGGGGGCGCGCCCCCGCCGGTCCGTACACATCCAGTACGGACGGGCGGGCCGCGAAGGTTCCCGGGAGGCTCCGGGAACCGGCGGACGGCGGCCGCGTCAGCGCTTGGACTCGCGCCGCTCCACGGACACGGACTGGATGATCACGTCGTCCAGCGGCCGCTCGGTGCGCGGGTTGGTGGGGCCGGCGGCGATGGCGTCCACGACCTTCTGGCTGGCCGGGTCGGTGACCTCGCCGAAGATGGTGTGCTTGCGGGTCAGCCAGGCGGTCGGCGCGACGGTGATGAAGAACTGCGAGCCGTTGGTGCCCGGGCCGGCGTTGGCCATGGCGAGCAGGTAGGGCTTGGTGAAGGCCAGGTCGGGGTGGAACTCGTCGGCGAACCGGTAGCCCGGGCCGCCGGTGCCGTTGCCGAGCGGGTCGCCGCCCTGGATCATGAAGCCGCTGATGACGCGGTGGAAGACGGTGCCGTCGTAGAGCGGGGACGTGGTCTTCTGGCCGTCCGTGGGACGGGTCCACTCGCGGGCGCCCGTGGCGAGCTCCACGAAGTTCTTGACCGTCTTCGGCGCGAAGTTCTCCAGCAGCTCGATCTCGATGTCGCCGTGGTTGGTCTTCAGGGTGGCGTAGAGCTTCTCGGCCACGGATCTGCCTTCCATAGTCATCACTGTCGGTCCCGATCCTCCCACGGAGGGAAGTGCGCGGCGGAAATTCCTCCACCCGGATGCCCTGTCACGCATGCCACGCGCCGCTATGGCAGGCATGATCCGACAAAGGGTGGAAAGGTGAACTGTGTCCGCCACCGACGAGGAGGATCCCGTGACCCGCAAGGACAGCGTGAGCCTGGCCGCCGAGAACGCCAGGGACGCCATGAGGCACGCGGCGGAAGTGGTGGCACCCTATGCGGGGACCGCCAAGGACGCGGCCGTCCACTACGCCCACGAGGCCAACGCACGGCTGGCGCCGAAGGTCTCGCACGCGGCCAGCCAGGCGTCCCTGCAGGCCCGCGCCGCCTACGACAACCATCTCCATCCGCGCATGTGCGCGGCGCGCACGCACCTGCCCCCGAACGTGGACCGGGCCGCGACCAAGGCCGTCCACCAGACGCGCCTGGCGGCACGTCAGGCCGTCGACTACACCGCGCCGCGCCTGGAGAGCGCCATCGCCGCGAGCCGCCCGGTGGCCGAGGAGGCCTCGAACCGCTCCATGGCGGCGCTGGCCGCGCTGCGCGGGCAGGTCTCGGCCAAGGAGGTGCAGCGGCTGGTACGGCGCCACGAGCGGCGGGCGAAGTGCGGGCGGCTGTTCAAGGGGATCGCGCTGGTGGGCGTACTCGCCGGCGGGGCGTACGCGGCCTGGAAGTGGTGGGACCAGCAGTCGAACCCGGACTGGCTCGTGGAACCCCCGGCCGCCACCGAGCTGTCGGCGCAGGACGCCGCGCCGGCGACCTTCGACGACGAACTGGCGGAGAAGGAGCGGGAGAACGGGACGCCCTGAACGCGCACCGCGCCACCGCTCCGCAACGGCAACTCCACCACGGCAGGGGCCCGGATCCTGATGGATCCGGGCCCCTGCCGTGCGCGGTACGGCCGCTCAGGAAGGCAGCGTCAGCACCTGTCCCGGGTGGATGAGGTCGGGGTTGGCGCCGATCACCCCCCGGTTCATGGCGTACAGCTCGCGCCAGCGGGCCTCGTTGCCGAGCTCGCGGCGGGCGATCGCGGAGAGCGAGTCCCCCGGCTTGACGGTGTACGTGCGCTTCTTCGCGGCCGGCGCCGGCTTCGGCGGCACCGGTACGGCCTTGTGCGCGGCCGACATGTCACTGGGCGCGGCCGGTGCCGGATGCGGCCGGGCCGGCGCCGCGCCCGGCTTGGGCGGCGCGGCGGCCGCCATCCGCTCGGCTGCCGCCTTGGTGGACGCCGCGGCGTCGGTGTACTTCGACCCCATGTCGGACGGCGTCGTCGGGCCGGCGCCCGCGCCCGGGGCGGCGGCCTGCTGTTCCGTCTGCTCCGCCTGCTTCTTCTTGTCGTGTTTCAGGAAATCGAAGAGTCCCATCTGCGTGCGCCTCCGGCGTGGTGTGGCCCCCTGGGTTCATTGACCCACTCTCGGCCACAGGACGCACGACGGCCCTGTGACGGGGCCATCCGGGGGACCCCACAGACCCCCGGAGCACCCGGTCACAGGGCCGGATCCGGTGCCGGTCCCGCCTAGCGGTCCCGGAGCTCCAGCGTGCAGCACTTCACGCTGCCGCCGGCCTTGAGGAGCTCGGAGAGCTCGACGCCGACCGGCTCGAAGCCGCGCGCCCTGAGCTGGGCGTGCAGGCCGGTGGCCGCGGCGGGCAGGAGCACGTGGCGGCCGTCGGAGAAGGCGTTGAGGCCGAAGACGGCCGCGTCCTCGGCGCTCGCCAGGATCGCGCTGGGGAACAGGGCGCGCAGCACGGCCTGGCTGCCCGGCGAGAAGGCCGCCGGGTAGTACATGACCTCGTCGTCCGAGAGCACGGCCAGCGCGGTGTCCAGGTGGTAGTAGTCCGGGTTCACCAGCGTCAGCGAGGTGACCGGCAGGCCGAGGAACTCCTGGGCCTCCAGGTGCGAGCGCGGGTCGGTGCGGAAGCCGGTGCCCGCCAGGATGCGCCGGCCGACGGTGAGGAAGTCCCCCTCGCCCTCGTTGACGTATTCGGGCCAGAGCACGTCCTTGTAGCCGCGGCCCTCCAGCCAGCGCAGGTACGCGGGGCCCTCGGCGGTCCGCTCGGCGTGCCGGAAGCGGGCGCCGTAGACGCGGCCGTCGACGACGGTGGCGCCGTTGGCGGCGAACACCATGTCGGGCAGGCCGTCGAGGGGGTCGATCTCCTCGACCACGTGGCCGAGCTCCAGGTAGAGGTCGCGCAGCCCCTCCCACTGGCGGACCGCGAGCGCGTTGTCCGTGGCCAGCTGCGGGTTCATCCACGGGTTGATCGAGTACGTCACGTCGTAGTGCCGGGGTCGGCACATGAGCAGGCGGCGTCGGGTGGCCACCCGGGCCGGAGCGGCCGGCCGGTAGTACGTGCCGGCGGGCGTGATGGTGTCGGTGATCGGCACGAGCACTCCTTGTCATGGCTGTGGAGACCCATCGAAATCGGGCCACACGTTGACCGGAAGCGGCCTGGAGGACCGGTCAATCAACGCTCCGGCGCCCGTCTCGGCGGAGTTGATTGTCCGTGCCGTCCAGGGCTTCCGGGCAATCGCGCCGCGGCGTGGAATCCGGTTATCGCTCCCCCTCACGGAGGTAACTTCCATGGCACATCGCAAGGTCGAACTGCTCGCAGTCGGCGCAGGCCCGGCGAACCTGGCCCTGGCCGTGGCGATCGAGGAGCTGGCCCCCGAGCTGGCCGGCGACACCCTGCTGATCGAGCGCGACCAGGACATCGTCTGGCAGCGCGGCATGCTGCTGCCCGACGCGCTCAGCCAGGTGTCCTTCCTCAAGGACCTGGTGACCCTGCGCAACCCGCAGAGCCGCTTCTCCTTCGTCAACTTCCTGCACGCCAACGACCGCCTCGACGCCTTCGTCAACCTGGGCAGCTGGGTGCCGTACCGCAGCGAGATCTCCGAGTACCTCCAGTGGGTCGCGGACGAACTCACCACGGTGCGCATCGAGTACGGCCGCGAGTGCGTCTCCGTCACCGCCCAAACCGCGGACGACGGCGAGATCACCGGCTGGACGGTCTCCCTCGCGAACGGCGACACCATCGAGTGCCGCTACCTGGTGGTCGGCGCGGGCCGCGACGCCCACGTGCCGGAGGTGTTCGCCGGCCTGCCCGCCGAGCGCGTCATCCACAGCACGCAGTACACCCAGCGCATCCGCGAGGTGAACGCCGCACTCCCGCACCGGGTCGCCGTCATCGGCGGCGCGCAGAGCGCGGCCGAGCTGTTCGGCCAGGCCCTGCGGGACCTGCCCGAGTGCCGGCCGACGCTGATCATGCGCTCCATCGGCCTCAACGGCTACGAGAGCAGCAAGTTCACCAACGAGCTCTACTACTCGTCCTTCATCGACGAGTTCTACGACTCGGCCCCCGACGCCCGCCGGCAGCTGCTGAACGAGATGTACCGCTCCAACTACGGCGGTCTGGCCCCGGCCACCCTCGACGCCCTCTACCGGCAGTTCTACCAGGACCGCCGCACCGGCGAGGGCCGCCTGGGGATGCAGCCGATGACCGACGTGCGCGGCGCGCGCATGGACGGCGACGAGGTCGTCCTGACCCTCGCCGACCGCAAGACGGGCGTCGAGCGCGAGATGCGCACCGACCTGGTCCTCCTCGGCACCGGCTTCGTCCGCGACATGCCCCGCGCGGTCCGGGCCCTGGGCGACTCGATCGGCCTGGAGCGGATCGAGGTCAGCCGCCACTACCGGCTCGACCTGGGCCGCCCGGCGAGCGCCGCCTGCTACCTGCAGGGCGTCAACGAGGCCACCCACGGCATCGCCGACTCGCTGCTCAGCGTCCTCGCGGGCCGCTCCGCCGAGATCACGCTCGACATCCTCGCGCACCGCGCCACCGCCCCGGTGGCCATCCCGGCCCAGGCCCGCGAGCTCAGCCTGGCCGGCGCCGCCGCCTGACGGCCGCGCGCAGCCCCGTACGAGCCCCGCCACCCCACGAGAGAGACCCACCCGATGCTCATCAAGCACCTGGACCGTGCCGGTCTGGTCCACGAGAACGGCCTGGACGCCCAGCGGCTGCTGCCCTGGCCCGAACTGAACGCCCCCTTCGAGGGCTCGTGGTGCGTGATCGCGCCCGGCACCGCCTCGACCCCGCACGCGCACCACGAGTACGAGATCTTCATCGCCGTCTCCGGCTCCGCGTTCCTGGAGTCCGAGGGCACCCGCGTGCCCTTCGAGACGGGGGACATCGTCCACTTCACGCCGGGCACCGAGCACCGGGTGGTCAACGAGTCCGGCGCGGACTTCGAGATGTACAGCGTCTGGTGGGACCTGGAGATGACCGAGCGCTTCTCGGCCCGTCACCCGGAGGGCGCCAAGTGACGCGCCGTACGGTCATCATCGCGCCCCCGCCGACCCCCAACGGGGACCTGCACACCGGGCACCTGGCGGGCCCCTTCCTGGCCGGCGACGTGTACGCGCGCTACCTGCGCGCCTCGGGCCGCCCCGTGACGTACACCAGCGGCACCGACGACAGCCAGACCTACGTCGTCGCCAGCGCCCTGCGGGCCGGGCTGGAACCGCAGGAGCTGGCCGACCGCTCCGCCGCGCAGATCGTCGCCACCCTGGAGGCGGCGGGGGTCTCCGTGGACGGCTTCGCCCCCTTCGACCAGGGCTACAAGACCACCGTCCTCGACTTCGTCACCGACCTGCACGCCGCGGGGGCGTTCCGGCTCAAGACGGTCCGCTTCCCGTACGTGGAGGCCACCGGCGAGTACCTCGTGGAGGGCCTGGTCGCCGGCGACTGCCCGGTCTGCCTCCTGGAGAGCCGCGGCGGCCTGTGCGAGTCCTGCGGCCACCCGAACAACTTCGACGAGCTGCTGAACCCGCGCTCCACCACCGATCCGGACGCCGTGGTCACCCACCGCGAGGCTCAGGTCCTGGTCCTCCCGATGGAGGAGTACCGCGACCGGCTCACCGCCTACTACGCCTCGCACCGGGACGTCCTGCGCCCGCACACCGAGCAGCTCGTACGGGAGGCGCTGGCCCGGCCGCTGCCCGACTTCCCGATCACCTACCCCGTCTCCTGGGGCATCCCGGCGCCGTTCCCCGAGACGCCGGGGCAGGTCCTCAACGCGTGGGCCGAGGGCATGGCCGCGTCGATGTACTGCACCTGGTGGGCCGCCGCGCAGCAGGGCGACCGCACCGACGGCCTCGACGAGCACTGGCTCGCCGAGAACGACATCGAGCTCGTCTACTTCCTCGGATTCGACAACGTCTACTTCTGGGGAATGACGCACCTGGCGCTGCTCATGGCGCACGGCGGCCGGTACGTCGAGCCGCACGCCATCGTCTCGAACGAGTTCTACGAGCTGGAGAACCAGAAGTTCTCCACCAGCAAGGGCCACGTCGTCTGGGCCGCCGACCTGGTGGCCGAGGTCCCCCGCGACCTGGTCCGCTTCTACCTGGCCCTGACCGCGCCCGAGCACTCCCGGACGAACTTCAGCCGGGCGGCCCTGGACACCCTGGCCTCCTCCCGGCTGGTCGAGCCGTGGAACCGGCTGGCCGGCCGGGTGGCGGAGCTGCTCGACGGCGTGGCCGAGGGCACGGCGCTGCCGGTGTCCGCCGCCGGCGCCGAGCAGGCCGGGATCGTCGTGGACCGCTTCCGCGCCCACTACGAGCTGGAGAGCTTCAGCCTGCACCGGGCCTCCGACCTGGTCGTCGTCTACCTCGACCGGCTGCTCAAGCAGGCCGGGCGCACGCGGGCGGGCGACCTGCCGGCCACCGGCGACCTGCTGCTGTCCGTGCGCGCGCTGCTCGCCTGCGCCGCCCCGCTGCTCGTCGACCTCGCCGAGCGCGCCGAGAAGGCCGGCATGGACCTGAGCCTTCCGGGCCGCTTCACCGCGGCCACCCCCGTCGCGGCCCTGCGACTGCCCACCCTGTCCACCGCCGTAGGGGCCTTCGACGCCCCCGCCGAGCCGGTCGACGTCCGAGTCTGACCCCCCGAGGAGCCCCTGTGTCCACGACCGCCCCGCCGAAGGCCAACAAGGCCGAACGGCTGCTCGTCCCCGCGACGTTCATCACCAACCTCGGCAACGGCATCCAGCTGACGGCCGCCTCGTACCTGGTGTTCACCGCCCAGAACACCATGCTCGCGGTCAGCTGGCTGATGATCGCGGTGACCATCCCGCAGGTCGCGCTGTCCGTGTACTTCGGCAAGCTGGTCGACCGCTTCGACCGCCGCACCCTCGCGGTCACCTCCGACCTGGTCAGCGGTGTGGCGGCGATCGGCCTGCCGCTGTGGCTGGCGCTGGGCGGCGAACCGTCCACGGTCAGCTACGTCGCCAGCTTCATCCTGTCGATCTCCGCGGCCCTGTTCTTCCCGGCCAGCAACGCCCTGATCAAGGAGCGCATCCCGGAGGCCCGCCTCGCCAAGTTCAACGGCAACTCCGAGGTCGCCATCCAGGCCGGCTCCCTGGCCTCGGCCGCCCTCGGCGGCTGGGTGATCGTCTGGACCGGTGTCGACGCCCTCTTCTACTTCAACTCGGCGACCTTCTTCGTCTCGGCGCTGATGATGTTCGCGATCGGCCGCCGCCCGGCCGGCTCGGCGGCCAGCGCCGCCGCGACCGCCGCCAAGGCCGCCGCCGCCACCGCGAAGGCCTCCGGGCCCCGCCCGCCGCTGGCCCGCCTCGCCCTGCTCTACGCCATCGGCAACATCGTCATCATCACCGGCAACAGCATCATGCTGGTCCTGGTCATCGACGCCTTCCACAGCAACACCGGCTACCTGGGCATCGTCGACGCCCTGTTCGGCATCGGCGCCCTGGCCGCCCCCTGGACCTTCGGGAAGCTCAGCGCCAAGTCGGGCCTCGTGAAGACGGCCCTCATCGGCTACCTGGTCTGGGCCGTCATCCTGGTCACGGAGTCCCTGCACCTGTACGCGATGATGGCGGCCATCCCGTTCGCCGGCATCACCTTCTGCGTGGCCCGCATCGCGGCCCGCACCGCCCTGATGAAGGCCGCTCCCGAGGAGCGCACCGGCTTCGTCTTCGGCGCCACCAACGCCTTCGGCCTCGCGGCCGGCACCGCCGCCGTCACGGGGATCTCGCTCCTGGTCGACGCCACCAAGGTGCAGTACGGCTTCTACGCCCTCTCCGCCCTGGTCGTGGTCGTGGCGACCGCCACCGTCCTGGCCCTTCCGAAGTCCTTCCTCGCGGCGCCCGCCGCAGAGGCCGAGCCCGCCGAGCCCGCCGTGACCCCGGCCCCGGCCGCCGATACCGCATCCGACGCCGAAGCCGAGGTCCTCGTGGCCGCCGCGGCCAAGGCCTGAGAGGGGCAACCGAGATGAAGCTGCTCGCCGTAGAAGCCAGCCAGAACGCCACCTACTACGTGTCGCGCTACCGGCAGGTCGAGGAACTCGGGGCCGAGCTGTACGTGCTCAACGGCCTGGGCACCGAGGACTTCTGGGACGCGTCGCGCTACCGGATCGCCGGGTCCCAGCAGATCGAGGACATCATCACGGCGGCCAAGGCCTGGCACGCCGAGGAGGAGTTCGAGGGGGTCCTGACCTTCTCCGAGTCGGGCGTGGTCGCCGTCGCGGCCGTCGCCGAGGCGCTGGGCCTGCCGGGCATCGGCGTCGAGGCCGCCCGCACCAGCCGCAACAAGTTCCTGATGCGCCAGGCCCACGAGCGCGGCGGCGCCGCGCACCCCGCCTTCCGCTTCGCCGGGGACGTCGACGCGGCCCTCGCGGCCGGCGCCGACCTCGGCTACCCGCTGATCCTCAAGCCGACCCTGGGCGCGGCGAGCAACTTCGTCTTCAAGGTCGACGACCCGGAGGAGATGCGCGTCCGGTTCGCGGACGTGATGACCGGCATCGAGACCATGACCTGGGCCCTGATGGAGGCCGAGGGCCTGGACCTGGGCCCGAACGGGGTCATCATCGAGGGCTACCTCGACGGCCACGAGCACCTCATCGAGGCCGTGGCCTGGGACGACGAGGTCTACCTGGGCTCCATCGTCGACCGGATCACCGTCGAGAGCGGCACCTTCGACGACGACGTGCACCACGCGCCGACCTCCCTGACGTCCGAGCAGGTCGCCGAGGTCCACGAGGTGGTGAGGACGGCCGCCCACGCACAGGGGCTGCGCCGGGCCGTGCTCCACGCCGAGATCCGCTTCCACCAGGGCAAGCCCTTCGTCCTGGAGATCGCCGTCCGCCCCGGCGGCGGCGGCCTCGACCACATGGCCCGGATCAGCGCCGGGCACGACCCGATCCGCTGCGTGGCCGACGTCTCGCGCGGCGCCCGCCCGGACGTCTCGCCGTACTCCCCGACCGGTGTCCACACCGCCGCGATGTGCCTGATCAGCGGCTCCGGGACGGTGGCCTCGGTCGAGGTGCCGCCGGAGGCCGCCGAGGACCCCTCGGTCTTCTTCCTGAAGATCACGGCCACGCCGGGGACGGTCATCAAGCGGCCGCCGGCCGGCAACAACATCCTCGGCTTCCTCGGCGCCAAGGGCACCTCGCTGGAGGAGGCCCTGAGCACCGCCCACGTGATGGCCAGCCGCATCCGCACCGAGATGAGGCCCGAGCATGGCTGAGGTGCGCGAGGCGACCCGACGGCACTACCTGATGTGCCCGCCCGCCCACTTCGAGGTCAGCTACGCCATCAACCCCTGGATGCGGCCCGACAAGCCGGTGGACGCCGAGCTGGCGATGGCCCAGTGGGAGCGGCTGCGGGACCTGTACCTGGAACTGGGCCACGAGGTCGACCTGATCGACCCGGTCGAGGGCCTGCCGGACATGGTCTTCGCGGCCAACGGCGCCACGGTCGTCGACGGCAAGGTGCTGGTGGCCCGCTTCCGCCACGAGGAGCGGGCCGCGGAGGCCGACGCCTACCGGGCCTGGTTCGCCGAACACGGCTACGCCGAGGTGCACGTCCCGGAGTACGTCAACGAGGGCGAGGGCGACTTCGCCCCGGCGGGGCGGCGCATCCTGGCCGGCACCGGGTTCCGCAGCGACCCGGCGGCGCACGAGGGGCTGAAGGCCTACTTCGGACTGCACGTGGTCGTCCTGACCCTGGTCGACCCGCACTTCTACCACCTGGACACGGCGCTGTGCGTCCTGGACGACGACACGGTCATGTACTACCCGGCCGCGTTCTCCACGGAGAGCCTGGCGGTGCTGCGGGCCCTGTACCCGGACGCGGTGATCGCCTCCCGCGAGGACGCCGAGGCCTTCGGGCTGAACGCGGTCAGCGACGGGCTCAACGTGGTGCTGCCGGAGACCGCCACCGGGCTGATGGACGAGCTGCGCGAGCGCGGGTTCGTCCCGCACGGGGTGGACACCTCGGAGCTCCTGAAGGCCGGCGGATCGGTGAAGTGCTGCACGCTGGAGATCCGCCGGTGACCATCGACTACGACGGCCGGCACTTCCGCAACACCGGCTACCCGGCCGGCGTGAGCGCCCCCATCGGCCACTACCGCCACGAAGGCGACCTGCTGTGGGCCGACTTCGACGGCGGCCCGGTCCGCCGGGGCTCCCTGAACGGCCGCGTCGCGGACGACGGGAAGCTCGAATTCGCCTACACGATGGTGCTCGAAAACGGCGACGTGGTGGCCGGCCGGTGCTGGAGCACCCCCGAGTTCCTCGCCGACGGACGCATCCGGCTCAACGAGCGCTGGGAGCGCTACGGCGCCCACGCGAGCAGCGGCGAGTCCGCCCTGGAAGAGGTACTGACATGACCACGACCCATCCCGCCCCGCGCCGCGGGGGAAGCGTCACCTGGGCCTGCACCAGCGGCTTCAGCCCGGTGTTCATCTTCCCGTTCACCCCGGGCGACTACTACGGGGTCGCCAACCTGCACGAGTTCCAGACCCTGATGTACCGGCCGCTGTACTGGTACGGCAGCGGCGGCCAGCCGACGGTCGACTACGAGCGCAGCCTCGCCGAGCCCCCCGTGTGGGACGCCGACGGGCGTACGGCGACGATCACCGTCAAGCCGTACCGCTGGTCGAACGGCGAGACCGTCAACGCCGACAACGTGATGCTGTGGATGCACCTGCTGGAGGCGGAGAAGGACCGTTTCGGCGGCTACACCCCGGGCTTCTTCCCGGACAACCTGGTCTCCTACGAGAAGGTCGCCGAGGACAAGGTCAGCTTCACCTTCGACGACGCGTACTCGCACAACTGGGTGCTGATGAACCAGTTCAGCACCATCACCCCGCTGCCGAAGGCCTGGGACCGCACCGCCGACGACCGGCCGGCCGACGCCACCCACGACCCCGCGCAGGCCTCCGCGGTCTACGCCTACCTGCGGGCCCGCAACGACGACCGCGAGAGCTGGGACACCAGCCCGGTGTGGAGCGTGGTCAACGGCCCCTGGAAGCTGGACCGCTACACCATCGACGGGGTCTCCGGCGAGTGCGTGCTCGTCCCGAACGAGAGCTACTCGGGGGCGAACAAGCCCTACCTCGACGAGTTCCGGCTGATCCCGACCGACTCGGACGGCGACCAGTACGAGAGGCTCCGCAAGGGCCCCGACGCCCCGGACGGCGTGCAGATCGGCTTCCTGCCCTTCGACGAGATCACCGAACCGGCCGAGGACCCGATGACCGGCGGGCCCAACCCGCTGGGCGAGCACTACGACCTGCTGCCCCAACTCACCTACAAGATCCACTACTTCCCGATCAACTTCAACAACCCGACCGTCTCGGGCCGGATCTTCAAGGAGCTCTACTTCCGGCAGGCCCTGCAGTCCTGCCTCGACTCGAACGGCGCCATCCGCGACGTCTACAAGGGCTACGGCTACCCGACCACCGGACCCATCCCGTCCCTCCCGGACAGCCCCCTCCTCTCCCCCGCCCGCCACCACGACCCGTACCCCTTCGACGTCGACCGGGCCCGCGCCCTGCTGGAGGCCAACGGCTGGGACACCAGCACCACCCCGGCCACCTGCGTCCGCGAGGGCACCGGCCCCGGCGAGGCCGGAGAGGGCATTCCCGCCGGCACCCCGCTGCGGTTCTCGATGCGCTACGCCCAGGGCCACGAGACCCTCACCGAGGTCATGCGGAAGTTCGCCGCCGACGCCGCGAAGGCCGGCATCGAGATCGAGCTGACCGAGGTCGAGGCGAGCGTCCTGGTCCTGGAGGACACCACCTGCACCCCGGGCCCCGACAGCCCCTGCCTGTGGGAGTTCAGCGACTGGAACGGCGGCTGGGGCTACGGACCCGGCTTCTACCCGACGGGCGAGGCCCTTTACTCGTCCGGATCCTCCGTCAACTTCGGCAGCTACAGCGACCCGAAGGCCGACGCCCTGATCGCCAGGACCGTGGTCAGCGACGACCTGGCCGACCTCCACGCCTACCAGGACTACATCGCCGAGCAGGTCCCGGTGATCTGGATGCCGAACTTCCCGTTCCGGCTGCTGGAGGTCGCCAAGGACCTCCGGGGCGTCGCACCCATCAACCCCTTCGGGCTCATCAACCCCGAGGACTGGCACTACGTGGAACAGGAGCTGTGATGTACCGGAAGCTGATCGACCTCCTCGACTCCCACCAGGCCCGCTACCGGCTGATCGACCACCCCGCCGAGGGGCGCACGGACCTCGCGAGCCTGCTGCGCGGCCACCGGCTCGAAGAGGCCGCCAAGTGCATGGTCGTCCGGGTGAGCATCACCAAGCGGACCGGCATGTACGTCCTGGCCGTGGTGCCCGGCGACCGCCAAGTCGACATGGACGCCCTCGCGGACCTGGTCGGCGGCTGCGGCCGCACCGCCTTCGCCACCCGGGAGATCGCGGAACGCCTCGCCGGCAGCGTCAGCGGCACGGTGATGCCGTTCAGCTTCCACCCCGACCTCCACCTGATCGTCGACGAGCGGCTGCTCGACAACGACGAGATCTACTTCAACGCCGCCCGCCTGGACCGCTCCGTGGGCCTGGCCACCGCCGACTACCTGCGCATCGCGCAGCCGCGCGTCGCGGCGATATCCACGGCCGGCGACCGGGTCCTGGCCGCCGCGGCGAGCTGACGCACGGGAACGGCACACCGATGAACGAGCACACGACCGACGCAACGACGAACGAGGTGACGGACATGACGGACGACGCAGTGGTGATCCTGGTCGGCAGCGGAGGCCGCCCCTACCGCGAGTACCTCCTCGCGGGCGCGGCCCGCCGCCACCCGGTATGGATCCTGGACGCGGTGGACCCGACCTGGCAGGAGCCCTACGTCAGGGGCTCCACGACCGTGCCCCTGCTGGACGCGGAACGCCTGGTCCCCGACCAGGAGGCGCTGGTCGCGGCCGCCGAGGAGGTGGCCCGCACCCACCGCGTGGCGGGCGTGTTCAGCTACGACGAGACCCTCGTCGTCGCCACCGCCCACATCGCCGAGCGGCTCGGCCTGCCCGGCCTGACCGTGGCCGGCGTGGAGAACTGCCGCAACAAGCACAACACCCGGCAGGTGCTCACCGCCGCCGGACTGCCCCAGCCCCGGTTCGCCTACGTGACCGAGGCCGACGAGGCCCTGGTCACCGCCGACTCCTTCGGGTACCCGGTCGTGCTCAAGCCCCGCGGCATGGGCGCCAGCATCGGCGTCATCCGCGTCGACGGCCCCGACGAGGTGCTCAGCGCCTTCGACGTCGCGGACTCCGCCAGCCGCGGCGGCTCCCTCTCCTACGAGGGCGGGGTGCTCGTCGAGGAGTGCGTGACCGGGCCCGAGATCAGCATCGACGGGGTGAACTTCGACGGCGGCTACACCCCCCTGTTCCTCGCCCACAAGGAGCTGGGCCCCGCCCCGTACTTCGAGGAGACCGGGCACACCCTGTCCGCCACCGACCCGCTGCTGGCGGACGAGGAGCTGCTGCACGTCCTGCGGACCGCCCACCGCGAGCTGGGGATCGCGTACGGCATCACCCACACCGAGGTGAAGCTGACCTCCCGCGGCCCGGTGATCATCGAGGTGAACGCCCGGCTGGGCGGCGACCTCATCCCCTACCTCGGCAAGCTCGCCACCGGCGTCGACCCGGCCGCGCTGGCCGTGGACGCGGCGACGGGCGTACGCCCCGAGTGGACCCCGGCCCACCAGCGGACCGTCGGCATCCGCTTCCTCTACCCGCACGCCAACGGCACCGTCCGCTCGGTCGACGTACCCGCCCCGTCCGACAGCCCCGGCCTGCTGGAAGCCGTCCCCATGGTGGAGCCCGGCACCACGCTGCTGCTCCCCCCGGAGGGCTACCTCGCCCGCTACGCCTACGTGATCTGCGCCGGCGAGGACTTCGCCTCCGTCGAGGAGTCCCTCGACAAGGCGGCCGCCCTCACCACGCTCGTCCTCGACAGCTGACCCGGCGGCCCCACCCCCAAGACCCCGCCAACAAAGAAAGTGAGGTGTGCGATGAGGGTGACAGTGGTGGGCGGCGGCGTGATCGCCCTGCTCACGGCCGTCGAGTGCGTACTCGGCGGGCACAAGGTCACGATCGTGGACCAGGGTCCCATCCCCTTCAGCCGGGCCACCTCCTACGACCAGCACCGGATCATGCGGACCCTGCACCCCGCCGACCCTCCGGCCACGGCGGCCGCGCTCCGCGCCCACCGTCGCTGGCTCGAACTGGAAGAACTCTTCTCGACCCGCTTCTACGAGCAGGTCGGCGCCCTCACCGTGCTGCCCCCCGAGGCGGCCGCCGCCGGGGCACTGCTCATCGCCGGCGCCGGGGGCAACGCCCGGGAGCTGACCGCGGCCGGTCTCGCCGACCGCTACCCGCACCTGTACGCGGACGGCGCGCTGGGCGCCGTACTGGAGGACGAGGCGGGGGTCCTGCTCGCCGACCGCGTCCTGAACGCCTGCGTCGCCTGGCTCAAATGGCAGCCCGGCATCGAGCTGATCGAGCACCGCGCGGCCACCGAGGTGGACGGCGACGGCGGCAACGTCCGGCTCGCCGACGGGCGGGTGCTGCGCGGCGACGCGGTACTGGTCGCGGTGGGCCCCTGGTCCCGCGGGCTGCTGCCGCCCGGGATCGCCGACCGGCTCGTCCTGTCCCGCCAGTCCCTGCTGTACTGCCGGGTCCCCCGGCGTCAGGCCGCGGCCTGGGCGGCCACCCCGGCCATCCCCTCCCTCGGCACGCGGCGCGGCGCCTGGCTGATCCCGCCGGTCGCCGGGACCGCACTCAAGATCACCTCGGCCTCGGTCTGCCGCACGGTGGACGAGATCACCGACTACGGCACCGAGGACGTCTTCCGCCGGCAGCTGGAGGCGGAGTTCGCCGACCTGATCCCCGGCATCGGCCCCGCCTGGGTCATGGACGCCAAGGACGCCTACTACATGTCCTTCGCCGACACCGGCGGCCCCCTCCTGGTGGCCCTCGGCGGCACCGGGTACGCGTACGCGGCCTGCGGCGGAACCTCGTTCAAGTTCGCCCCGCTCATCGCCCGGGCCCTGTCGGACCGGCTCACCGGCACCGACCCCTCCCCGATCGGCGTGGCGGCCCTCGACCGGCCGCTGGACGCCTCCCTGTTCGTCCCCGTCGCATAACCCGCCCCCTCCGCACCGTCCCGAGACAGGAGCACCACCATGAGCGGCCCCCACCTGACCTACGAAGAAGCGGCCGCCCGGAGCGCCCTGCTCTCGGTCACCTCGTACGACGTCGGCCTCGACCTCACCCGCGGCCCCGACACCTTCCGCTCGACGACCCGCATCCGCTTCACGGCGGACCCCGCCGGACCCTCGGCCACCTTCGCCGAGCTGCTCGCCGAGCGGGTCCACGAGATCACCCTCAACGGGCGCGCCCTCGACCCCGCCGCCGTCCACCGGGACGAGCGGATCCACCTGGACGGGCTGGCCCCCGAGAACGAGCTGATCGTGGTCGCGGACTGCGCGTACTCCAATACCGGCGCGGGGCTCCACCGCTCGGTGGACCCGGTGGACGGGAAGGTCTACCTGTTCACCCACTTCGAGGTGCAGGAGGCCCGAAGGGTCTTCACCACCTTCGAACAGCCGGACCTGAAGGCCCCGTTCGCCTTCACCGTGACCGCCCCGGCGGCCTGGACCGTCCTCTCCGCCTCCCCGACCCCCGAGCCCGAGCCGGCCCCGGACGGCGCCGCCGTCTGGCGGTTCGCCCCGACGCCCCCGCTGCCCACCTACCTGACCTCGATCGTCGCCGGCGAGTACCGCCTGGTGAGCGACCACTACACGGCCAAGTCCGGTCAGGAGATCCCGCTGCGGCTGGCGAGCCGCGCCTCGGTCGCCGCCGACCTCGACCCGGAGGAGCTCTTCGAGACCACCAAGCGCGGCCTGGACTTCTACCTGGAGGCCTTCGGCACCGACTTCCCCTTCGCCAAGTACGACCAGGTCTTCGTGCCCGAGTACAACCTGAGCGGCATGGAGAACGCGGCCACCGTCATCCTGCGCGAGAACTTCGTCTTCCGCTCCAAGGTCACCGACGCCGTACGCCACCGGCGCGCCGCGACGATCCTCCACGAGCTGGCCCACATGTGGTTCGGCGACCTGGTCACCATGCGCTGGTGGGACGACATCTGGCTGAAGGAGACCTTCGCGACCTACATGTCGGTGCGCGCCCAGGTCGCCACGACCCGCTGGCACGACTCCTGGACGGGCTTCGCCAACGCCGACAAGGCCAACGCCTACCGGCAGGACCAGCTGCCCTCCACCCACCCCGTCGCGAGCCCGGCCGCCGACATCGAACAGGCCCTGGAGAACTTCGACCAGATCACTTACTACAAGGGCGCCTCGGCCATCAAACAGCTGGTCGCCCGGGTCGGCGACGAGGAGTTCCTCGCCGGGATGCGCACGTACTTCGCCCGCCACGCCTGGGGCAACAGCACCCTCGCCGACCTGCTCGGCGCCCTGGAGGAGGCCTCGGGCCGGGACCTCGGCGCCTGGGCGGAGGAATGGCTGCGCCGGGCCGGCGTGAACACCCTGCGCCCCGAGTACACCGTCGACGACGAGGGCCGCTTCACCTCCTTCTCCATCCTCCAGGAGGCCCCGGCCGACCACCCCCACCTGCGCTCGCACCGGCTGGCCGTCGGGCTGTACTCCCGCCGGGAGACCGGGCTCCACCGGGTCGGCCAGGTGTACGCGGACGTCTCCGGCTCCCGCACCGAGGTACCCGCCCTCATCGGGGCGGCCCGCCCCGACGTGGTCCTGCTCAACGACGAGGACCTCACGTACGCCCTGATCCGGCTCGACGCCCACTCCCTGAGCAGCCTCGTCTACAGCCCCGAGGGCATCGGCGCCTTCACCGACGGGCTGCCGCGCGCCCTGACCTGGGCCGCCGCCTGGGACATGGTCCGGGCCGGCGAACTCGCCGCCGGGGACTACGTCCACCTCGTCCTGGCCGGCGTGGACAGCGAGAGCGACACCGAGGTCGTCCAGACCCTGCACACCACCCTGCTGACCTCCCTCGACCAGTACGTGGCCCCGCAGGCCCGCAGGCAGGTACGGACGACGGTGGCCGAGGCGGCCCGCCGGCGGCTGACCTCCTCGGCGCCCGGCAGCGACATCCAGCTCGCGTGGGCGCTGCTGCTCGCCCGGGTGGCCGCCACCCCCGCCGACCTGCGTCTGATCGCCGGGCTGCGGGACGGCAGCATCGAGATCGAGGGCCTCACCGTCGACGTCGAACTGCGCTGGGCCCTGCTCGCCGCCCTCGTCCGGGGCGACCAGGCCGGTGCCGCCGAGATCGAGGCCGAGCGGCTGCGCGACGGCACCACGGCCGGCGCCGAGAACGCCGCCGGGGCGCTGGCGGCCCGGCCCGACGCCGACGCCAAGGCCGAGGCCTGGGAGGCGGCCGTACGGGGCGACGTCAGCAACGGCACCCGGCGCGCCCTGGTCGGCGGCGTCCACAGCCCCATCGGGCTCGGCATCGCCCAGAGCTGCCAGCGGGAGCTGCTGCGCGGCTACGCGGACCGGTTCTTCGCGGAGATCGGCGAGGTGTGGGCGGAGCGTTCGGCGGAGGTGGCCCGGACCCTGGTGACCGGGCTCTACCCGAGGCTGCTGATCGAACAGGAGACGGTCGACCGCACCGACGCCTACCTGGCCGAGGCCGCGCCCCCGCCGGCCCTGCGGCGCCTGCTGACCGAGGCCCGCGACGAAGTGAGCCGCGCGCTGCGCGCCCAGGGGGTGGACGCGGCAGCGCGCGCCTGAGGCCCCCCGGGGGAAGGGGGCCCGGCTGAAGGGGCCCCTGTCCACAGGGGCCCGCGACCCCTGTGGACAGGGGTTCGTCGGGACGAATCGGCCCGGCGCCGGGGCGCCTGGCCAGCCTGCTGACGACGGGCAGGCCGAGCTGCGTTGCCTCGCCCAGGTCGGCCAGATCCATGCCGGATGATGGCTGAGCCATGACGCGGTCGA
>NZ_JBEZWL010000036.1:0-57611 GCF_040648015.1 Streptomyces sp. NPDC029216
GTGGTGATCGCGGTCTTGTTCTTCTCCAGCGCGTCCAGGTCACCCGTGAACTGCGGAATCGTGCACGGATTGATCGGTACGTGGTCGGTCACTTCTTCTCCGCCCCCGGAAGATCGACCTTCGGCTCCTTCAACGCCTCGCGCTGGGCGTTCTCGGCCTGTTCGATGTTGCCCTGGACGTACGCCGTCGTCGCCTTGATGGCCCCGTTGAGCGAGGCCTCCGTACGCGCCGAGATGTAGCCCAGCCGGTGCTGGTGGGAGGCCATGAGCTCACCCAGCGCCCCGGCGATCGGGCCCATTCCGCCGCCCTCACCTCCGGTGCCGCCGCCCGGCGTGACGGTGCCGGCGTGCTTGGCCGCCTCCGGAAGCTCCTTCTGGAGCGACGTACCCGCCTTCTGGAAGCCCTCGGCGGCGGTGATCGTCTTGTTGACGACGCCCTGCACGCCCGATGGCTTGATGTCCCAGCCCATGACCTACCCCCGTGTCCCGTGTCCCTGCTTCCGCTCCGGCCGGCGTCAGCCGATGTTGTCGACCGCCGCCTTGGCCTTCGCGAGCGTCGCCTGCGCGGTGGCGTCGTTCTGCTGCAGCGTGTTGCGCACGAGGCGGATGATGTCGCGCACCTCGTTGGCCGCCTTGTGCCAGCGGAGTTCCTTGCCGTGGTACTCGTCCGAGACGCCGTCGGCCTTGAACTCGGCCATCGCCGCCTTCACGGCCGTCTCACGCTCGCCGAGCACCCGCTCCAGCTGGCCGATGATCGTGCCGAGGCCGCCCTGGACCTCCACGGAGGCGCCGACGTCGTACGAGGTGCGGTCCTGGTTCTGTGCCATGTCTTCTCAATCCCCCGGTTCTCAGCGCGCGCCGAAGCGGGCGGCGTCGAAGTTCGCGGAGCCCATGTTCTGGTGGGCGTTGTCACCCTGCTCGTGGTCACCGGTGGTGAACGCGGTGTCCATCCCGGACTGGCCGCCGAGGATGGCGCGCAGCGAGCCGTTCAGCTCGGCGGTGATGGCGTCCGAGCGCCGCTTGAACGAGTCGAAGGCGGACCGGCCGACGCCGTTGAACTTGCCTTCCAGCGGGTCGGCGGCCGCGATCAGCAGCTTGATCAGCGTGCCGAGGTCGTCGCTGGAGCCACTCGTGGCCTTGCCCAGCTCGGACAGCGTCGTGCTGCCCATGTCGAACTTCATTCACCCACCCCTGACGTGTTGTGCCATCACTTGCGTGCATACCTGTCTACCGAAGGGACGTTGCGAACACAAACACGGTTTCACTTGGCCAGAACCTCTGTCCGAAAATCACCCTAGGCCGGTTCCAGCCCCTCCAGGACCTCGCGCACGTACGCGTTCCCGGTCTCCCGCAGGCGCGCCGCCAGCGCCTCCCGGGCCGGTCCCCGGAGCCGGCCGACGGCGCCGGCGGCGTGCCGGAGGGTGCGCCCCGAGGGGCTGTTGCCGAGCAGCTCCAGGAGCAGGTCCACGGCGAGGTCCCCGTCGACCCGGGTCACCGCGCACGCCAGGTCGGCGAGTTGGGTCTCCACGTCGAAGTGGAAGCGGTCCCCGGCGGCGACCGCGGCGATGCCGCGGGCGATGACCTCGCGGATCTCCGGCAGGCAGGCCCGTACGACGTCCGCCTCCAGGAGGTCGCCCAGCCGGTCGTCGAATCCCTCGCGGTCGGCGAGCCCGATCAGGGCGCGGAAGGTCTCGGTCCGGAGCTCCGTGGTGCCCTTCTGCTCGGCCAACTCGCGGCTGTCTGCGGCGGCTTCGGCGAAGAGGCCGTAGCTGCGGTCCGCCGAGAACCAGCGGTCGGTGGAGCAGCCGTACCAGGGGGTGGCGCGGGGGTCGGCGGCCGCCCGGACGACGGCCCGGTAGCCGGCCGGCTCGGCCCAGGACACCAGGGCGACGAGGGCCAGCATCCGCTCGGCGTCGTCCGCCCCGGGGTCCCCGAGGAGGGCGGTCAGGCCCGGGACGCGCTCCAGGGCCCTGCCGGGTTCGTCGTGGCCGTCGTAGATCACGTCGTAGGGGTCGTCGGCAGGGGTGCCGTCGAAGCCGGTGCCGAGGAGTTCCTCGTAGGGCGTCGTCACGTCAGGTCATCCACCGGTCGGGGCGGGCCGCGGCCCGGGAGGTGCGGGAGCGGACCGCCTGGGCGCGGAGCAGCGCGGCGGCCTCGTCGGACCCGCGGAGCCGGGCGGTGACGGTGTTGCCCGCTCCGGTGTCCACGTGCAGATCGGCCACCCCGCAGACGCGTTCCCAGGGGCCCTGCGTACGGCGCACGCTCTGCACCTTCGCATGGGGAACGATCTCGGTACGCCGGCACAGGCGCCCGCGCCGGGCCGCGAAGAGCTCCTCCGAGACGGCCAGCCCGTACCCCTTCCACCACACCGGCACCACCCACCGCGAGCCCCCGCGCGGGGCCGGGACGAAGGCCAGGGCCCGCGGGTCCGCGCCCGGCAGGACGCGGGCGGTCAGGGCGTGGGCGGCGGCCCGGGTGGCGACCGGGACCAGGACCCCGTTCTTCGAGCCGGCCACGGCCAGCTCCACCCGGACCCAGCCGCGCCGCCGCCACAGCAGCGGCTCCACGATCCGTACGGTCTGCACGCGCCCCGGCGGGACGGTCTCGTGGGCCCGGTCGAGCAGCCCGTGGTCCAGGCGCAGCCCGTCGGGGGACTCGGCGACCCGCCAGTCGTACCCGGTGAGGAAGCGGGCCGCGGTGCCCTTCCAGGCCGCGCCCAGCAGCGGCAGCAGGGCGGCCAGGGCCGCCCAGGGGTTGGAGCTGAGCGCCCACACGAGCACCGGGCCGCCGAGCCCCGCGGCCAGGGCGGCCCACACGTCGAGGCTGAGCAGCAGGGAGACCACCAGGTCCCGTACCGGCACGCGCAGCAGCTCCCGCTCGGGGGCCTCGCCGAGCGCGGTGGCCTCGGCGGGGGCGAAGCCGGCGGCTCGGGCCAGCAGCTCGGCGCGCAGCGCGACCGCGTCCCGTTCGGCGAGGAAGGCCAGCTCGTCCTTCTCCTCGGTGCCGACGACGTCGAGCCGCAGCGCGGCCACCCCGGCCACGCGGGCCAGCAGGGGGCGGGTGACGTCGATGGCCTGGATGCGGTCGAGGCGGATGTGGGCGGTGCGGCGGAAGACCAGGCCGGTGCGGATGCGCAGCTCGGTGGCGGTGACGGCGTAGTGGGTGAACCACCAGCTGAGGAAGCCGTACGTGCCGAAGACGAGGACGGCTCCGCCCAGCGTCAGCAGGCGCAGCCACACGGGCAGGGCCAGCGCCCACTCCTGGGCCCGCTCCCCCTGCTGGGCGACGACGCCCGCGGTGGCGGCGATCGGCACCCAGGCCCGCCGCAGCGGGGTCAGCACGTGCAGCCGCCGCTCGCCGCCTTCCTCCGGGGGCGCGGCGGGGCCCGTCACAGGCCGGCCGATCGGGCCTCGCCGAGCTCCGTCAGCCGGTCGCGGAGCCGCTGCGCCTCGGCCGGGGCCAGGCCCGGGATCTTGGCGTCCGTGGCCGCCGCGGCCGTGTGCAGCTGTACGGAGGCCAGCCCGAAGCGGCGCTCCAGCGGGCCCGAGGTCACCTCCACCAGCTGCATCCGCCCGTACGGGACCACCGTCTCCTCCCGCCACAGCACCCCCCGGCTGATCAGCAGGTCGTCCGCCCGCTCCGCGTACCGCCAGGAGCGCCAGTTCCGCCCGAGCAGCACCCACCCCCACCCCAGCGGCAGCAGCCAGACCGCCCCGAGCGCCGCCCACCCCGCGCCGGCGAACAGACCCAGCGGGAGCGCCGTCGCCACCGTGAGGAGGGCCGTCCACAGCACCAGCAGCAGCCGCCGGAGGGACAGGAGCCCGCCCGGCAGTCCGACCCATTCGGGTCGGTCCGTCTCACCCGTCGTCCCCGTTTCCATGCCCCCACCCTAGGACTGCGACAATGCGCCCATGACGGAGACCACGGTCGGCATCGGCGGCGCGGCGGAGAGCACCGACATGGTGCTCAACATCGGACCGCAGCACCCTTCCACCCACGGCGTGCTGCGCCTGCGGCTCGTCCTGGACGGCGAGCGGATCGCCAGCGCGGAGCCCGTGGTCGGCTACATGCACCGCGGCGCCGAGAAGCTGTTCGAGGCCCGTGACTACCGCCAGATCATCATGCTCGCCAACCGCCACGACTGGCTGTCCGCCTTCTCCAACGAGCTCGGCGTGGTCATGGCCGTCGAGCGGATGCTCGGCATGGAGGTCCCCGAGCGGGCGGTGTGGATGCGGACGCTCCTCGCCGAGCTGAACCGGGTCCTGAACCATCTGATGTTCCTCGGGTCGTACCCCCTCGAACTGGGTGGAATCACCCCGATCTTCCACGCGTTCCGCGAGCGCGAGGAGCTCCAGGCCGTCATGGAGGAGATCTCCGGCGGCCGCATGCACTACATGTTCAACCGGGTCGGCGGCCTCAAGGAGGACCTCCCGGCCGGCTGGCTCGGCCGGGCGCGCGCCGCGATCGCCGACGTCCGCACCCGCATGGACGTGTACGACAAGCTGGTCCACGGCAACGAGATCTTCCGCGGCCGCACCCGCGGCGTCGGCGTCCTGTCCGCCGAGGCGGTGCACGCGTACGGGGTCTCCGGGCCGATCGCCCGCGCCTCCGGCGTCGACTTCGACCTGCGCCGCGACGAGCCGTACCTGGCGTACGGGGAGCTCCAGGACGTCCTGAAGGTGGTCACCCGCACCGAAGGCGACTGCCTGGCCCGCTTCGAGGTGCTCCTCGACCAGACGCACAACGCCCTCGACCTGGCGGTGGCCTGCCTGGACCGGATGGCGGAGCTGCCGCCGGGGCCGGTCAACCAGCGGCTGCCGAAGGTGCTGAAGGCTCCGGAGGGGAGCACGTACGCCTGGACGGAGAACCCGCTCGGCATCAACGGCTACTACCTCGTCTCCAAGGGCGAGAAGACCCCGTACCGGCTGAAGCTGCGCAGCGCCTCCTTCAACAACATCCAGGCCCTGGCCGTCCTGCTGCCCGGCCAGCTGGTCGCGGACATGGTGGCGATCCTGGGCTCCCTCTTCTTCGTCGTCGGCGACATCGACAAGTAGGACCTGACAGTCGGGCCACCGCCCCGGCCGGACGGGGCCGGGACCGCCCTAGGGTCTCCGGCATGACCACTCCCACCCGCGACGACGTCGCCCCCTATCTGCGCAGGCTCGGCATCCCCGACCCCGGGGCGCCCTCCACCGAGGGGCTGTACGCGCTGGCACGCGCCCACGTCGAGCGCGTCCCGTTCGAGAACACCGGGATCCAGCTGGGCCGGCCCCCGGGCATCGACCCCGCGCTGTCCGTACGCGGGATCGCCGCCGGGCGCGGCGGGTACTGCTTCCACCTCAACGGGGCCTTCGCCGCGCTGCTGGAGGCGCTGGGGTACGAGGTGACGCGCCACCTCGGCGGGATGCACGCCGACCCGGAGTCCCGGGACGCGGGCGGCGACCACCTCGCCCTGACCGTACGGGTCGACGGGCAGGTCCACTTCGTCGACGTCGGCATGGGCGACGGCCCCTACGAGCCGCTGCCGCTGCGGGCCGGCGCGTACGAGCAGGGCTTCGCGTACCGGCTGGAGCCGACCACGGTGACCTGGGACGAGGGCGGGAGCGAGGGGGCGGGCTGGAGCCTGCACCGGGAGGGCGTGCCGACGCCGCGCATGAACTTCCGCTCGGCACCGGCGGCCATGGCCGACTTCGAACCCACGCACCGGCGGCTGTCCACCGACGAGGACTCCCCGTTCCGCCAGTCGTTCGTCATGCTGCGGCGCAGCGGGCGGGGCATCGACCGGCTGCACGGCCGCATGCTCATCCACACCGCTGTGGACGGCACGCGCACGGCACGGGAGCTCACCACCGCCGAGGAGTTCTACGGGGCCGTCACGGAGGTCTTCGACCGGCCGCTGGACGACCTGGACACCGGGGACCGGGCGGCCCTGTGGGCCGCGGTGACCCGGGCCCACGAGGCGTGGCGCGCGGCGAAGGCGGGGGCCGGGGCGGGGGCCGCGGGCTGACGGGACCGGCGGGGCCGGGCCGGCGGGGTGGGTGTCGGTGTGGCAGGGCAGACTTGGGGCATGTCCGCTTCGCCCCGACGGGCCTGCCCCTCCTGCGGCCGCGACTGCGCGGTGACGGCAGGCCGGATCGCCCGCCACGACCCGCCGGCCGGGCGCCGGGCCGGCCTGGTGTCCTGCCCCGGCTCCCGGGCCCGCGTGGTGCTCGGCGCCTCCGCCCCGACCCTGGACGGCTTCACCCTGGGCCCCCACCCGGGCCAGCTCCCGCTGTTCTGACGCGGCGCCCCGGCGCGTCGGCCTAGGCCGACGCCCCCGGCACCACCGCCTTCGGCGCGCCCAGCAGCCCCAGCAGGCGGACGGTGCCGTCGGCGCCGAAGCCCTCGTCGACCCCGCGCCGGTACAGCTCGGCGTGGGCGGCGAGGATCGCGGTGTCCACGCCGGAGTCGGCAGCCGTGTGCAGGACGTGCTCCAGGCTCGCCGCGCACATCGCGAGGCGGGCGTGGGTGCCGTCGTGGTCGTCGGCGTCGACGAGCGGCGCGGAGCCCTCGTAGAAGCCGCGCATGCTGTCGGCGGTGTAGCCGGCGTACGGGAGGACGTCGGCCGCCGTCAGGCCGTTGGCGCGGGCGACGGCGAGCGCCTGGTACCAGCCGGTGTACGCGGTCCAGAACATGATCATGTTGAGCTGGTAGTACAGCTGCGCGTGGCCGGGGTCGGCGCCCCGGTAGTCGGTGGCGGCGAGGACGTCGAGCGCGGCGCGCTGCTCCTCGTACACCTCCCGGGGGCCGCTGACGAAGATCGAGGCGCCCTCCTGCCCGATGCCGGTCGGCGGCACGTTGACCCCGCCGGTGAGGTACGCCGCCCCGCGCTCCCGCGCCCAGTCGGAGGCCGCCCGCGCCTTCTCGGGGACGTCCGAGGAGAGGTTGGCCAGGACGCGGCCGTCGAGGTCGGCGTCGCCGAGGGCGGTGTACACGGCGTCCACGTCGATGAGGCTGACGACGCTCAGCGGGCTCGCGGCGACGGCCTCGGCGGCGCCGGCGGCCCGCCGGGCCCCGCGGGCCAGCAGGTCTTCGTCCTTGCCGGGGCTGCGGTTCCAGACGGTGACGGCATAACCGGCGTCGAGGTAGGCGGAGGCCATGGCCCGGCCCATGGGACCGAGACCGATGATCGAAACCTGGTTCATGACGGAGTTCTCCCCACGAGGATCGGTCTAGAACGCACGCTCTATCCAGCGCCCGGGGCGACCGTAGCACGGGACTAGAACGAGCGCTCTATCCAATATCGGGGATAGACTTCCCCGCATGGCAGCGACAGGGACAGCGGCTACAGCGGCGGCGAAGCAGAAGAAGCAGGCGGAGCCGGGCACGCGCGAGAGGCTGGTGAGCACCGCCTCCCGCCTCATGCAGCACGGCGGCTACGAGAGCACCCCGGTCAAGCAGCTCGTCCGCGAGGCGCAGGCCACGCTGGGCTCGCTCTACCACTTCTTCCCCGGCGGCAAGCAGGAGCTCGCGGTCGCCGCGATCGGCTACGGGGACACGGAGTTCGCCGCGATGCTCGGCGCGGCACTGGACTCCGACCCGGACGCGGCACGGGCGATCGAGGCGGCCGCCGGGGTGCTGGCGGACGCCCTCGCGGCCTCGGACTGGCGCGACGGCTGCCCGGCGACGGCCACGGCCCTGGAGTCGGTGGGTCGGCTGCCCGAGCTCCAGGAGGCCTGCGCGCGGTCCTTCGGACACTGGCAGGAGCTGGTGGCGGCGAAGCTGCGGGCCTCCGGCATCGGCGAGGAGGACTCCCGCGACCTGGCGGTGACGGTGATCGCCGCCCTGGAGGGCGCCGAGATGACCTCCCAGGTCACCCGGTCCCGCACCCCGCTCCTCCTGGTGGGCCGCCACCTGTCCCGCCTGGTGGCGTCCTACACCGTCTGACGGGACGCGGACGCGGCCGGGCTAGGAGATGGCCGTGCGGAGGCGGACCACGTCGATCGGCTCGGTCTCGTCGTGGGCCGTCAGGTCGATCACCTGGCCCACCGCCCGCTGCTCCTCCGTCGCCGGCTTGAACTCCGCTCCGGCCTCGTCCTGCACGGACTCCGCCTTGTGCGCGGCCAGCGCCTCCGCCCCGACCACGTCCGCCAGGTCCTCGTTCTGCACGGACTCGATCGCCGCACGCGCCTGCGCGGTGTTCTTGGTGCCGAAGAAGTCGAAGCCCCCCTCGACGCGCGAGGCGGACCGCCGCTGGGCCGCGTACGGGGCCACCGGCGCCGCCTGGCGCCGCGCCGGAACCGTCGCCGGCGTACGGCCGTGCGCCGCCGGGGCCAGTTCCTTCGGCGCGGCGGGAGCGGCGGGACCGGCCGGAGCGGCGGCCGCCGCCTCCGCCTTCTTCAGCAGCGCGGCCATCGCCGCGTTGGCCCGTGCGTACCCGACCGCCGTCGGCGCCCCGCTGCCGGTCCGCTCCTCCGACACCGCCGGAAGCTCCTTCGGCGCGCCCGACCCGGGCGCCCCCGCGGCCTCGATCGCCAGCAGCCGCCGCTTCTCCAGCGCACTGGCCCGCTCGGTCTCGGCCGTGGCGTACCGGCGCAGCAGCGCCGCGTGTTCCCCGCGCAGGCCGGCGAGTTCGACCCGCTTGGCGCGCAGCTTCGCGTCCAGCTTGGCGCGCAGGACGCGGGCCTCTTCGAGGTCGGATTCGAGCTCGGCTATCCGCTCGTCCGTCTTCCACTCGTCCTTGACCCGCTCGCGGGCCAGCTCCGCCACCCGGCGGCCGGCCGCCCGGTCCCAGGAGCGCATCAGGACGGCGCCGCCGACGCCCGCGGCCGCCGTGAGGGCCACGAGCAGACGCAGCGCGAGGGGTTCCGCGAGGAGCCAGGCCGCGCCGGCGCTGGCGACGGAAACCCCGCCGACGGCCGTCGGCGTGAGAAGTCGGTGCAGGGGCTCGGGATTGCGGTGACGTCCACGGGGCATGGCCTGAAATTTACAGGGCGTGGACCCCGCGTGGGGTACCCGCTCGGCAATCTCTTCCCGCGCGGTTACCCCACATGTGGCCATCAAACGTGTAACCGTTACTTCTTCAGAAGACCCTTGGACTCCAGATAGGCCTTCGCGACGTCCGCCGGCTTCGCCCGCTCCGCGTCCACCTTGCGGTTCAGTTCGACGAGGTCGGCGGTGGTGAGCACCTTCGTCAGCCGGTCGAGCGCGGCCGCGATCTCCGGCGCCCCGGCGTCCTTGGCGTTGACGACCGGCAGGACGTTGTCGGCGTTCTGGAGCTTCTTGTCGTCCTCCAGCAGGACCAGACCGAAGCCGTCGAGGGTGGCGTCGGTGGTGGTGGTCAGCACCAGCTGGTCCACCCCGTCCTTGACGGCCTGCTTGGCCTGCGGGGTGCCCACGCCCTTGGGGTCGATACCGGAAACCTGGATTCCGTACGTCTTCTCCAACCCCGGGGCGCAGAAGGGGCGGACGGCACATTCGTCGCCCGCCGCGATCTTCACCTTCTGGCCGGACCTTCCGAGATCGGAAAGCGTCTTGAGGCTGTTCTTCTGGGCGAATTCCCGGCTCACGGCGAAGGCGTTCTGGTCGACCGCCGCGCCCGCCGGAAGCACCTTCAGCCCCAGCGGCGCCGCGAGCTTCTCCAGGGCCGCCGCCGTCGCCGCGGCGTCGCTGGACGCGACCGGCTTCTCCTTCGGCGCGCTCGGGCCGTTCACCTTGGCGTTGAGGAACTCCGCGAGGGTGGCCGCGTACTCCGGGACGACGTCGATCTCGCCCTTCTCCAGCGAAGGCTCGTACAACTCGCGGTTGTTGACCGTGGTGATGGAGGTGTCGTAGCCCGCGTCGCCGAGGAGCCGCGCGTACAGCTCGGCCAGCACGTTGGACTCCGTGAACCCGGCCGCGCCGATCACCAGCCGGCCCTTGGCGCCACCCCCGGACGAGGAGGAGGACGAGGAGGAACCACCGTCCTTGGCCTTCTCCAGGCTGTCGCCCCCGCACGCGCTGAGCGAAACGGTCAGGGCCACCGCGCCCAGGGTCGCGCCGAGGATGCGCGTGGACTTGCTCATCATGCTCCTTGGAGATCAGGGGATGCGGGAGAAATGGAAGGAAAGGAAGAAAAGGCAGGAATACGACGGGGAGGCCGGTCAGCGCGGAGCCGGTCGGCCGCGCCGCAGCAGCAGCCGGTCCGCCGCCACCAGGACGCCCTCCACCAGCAGGGCCAGCAGGGCGACCAGCAGGGCGCCCGCCACCACCTGCGGGGTGTTGTACGTGTTGAACCCGGCGGTGATGATCCGGCCCAGCCCGCCCTGGCCGACCATCGCGGCGATCGTGGCGGTGGCGATGACCTGCACGGCGCCCGAGCGCAGCCCGGTCATCACCAGCCCCCGCGCCAGCGGGAGTTCCACCCGCCAGAACAGCTGCCCGCCGGACATGCCCATGCCCCGGGCCGCCTCGACCACCGACCGGTCCACCTCGCGCATGCCGACGTACGCGTTGGTCAGCAGCGGCGGCACGGCGAACAGCACCAGCGCGACGACGGTCGGCAGGTAGCCCGCGCTGCGCAGCGGCGAGACCATGAACAGGGCCAGCACCGCGAACACCGGTACGGCCCGCCCCACGTTGGAGACGTTCACCGCGAGCGCCCCGCCCCGGCCCACGTGCCCGAGCCACAGCCCCACCGGCAGGGCCACCGCGCAGGCGACGCCCAGGGCGATCCCGCTGACCAGCAGGTGCTCGGCGAGCCGGTGCCAGACACCGCTCTCCCCGGACCAGTTGGCGCCGTCCGCCAGCCAGTCGCAGGCCTTCGTCAGGACTCCCACGGCTCAGGCCCCCTTCGCCCGCGCGGGCCGTCCGGCGCGGGTCCACGGGGTCAGCAGCCGCTGGAGGCCGAGCAGCAGCAGGTCGGCCGCGAGGGCGAGCAGCACGCACAGCACGGAGGCGGTGAGCACCTGGGCCTTGAAGGAGCTGTTGACGGCGGGGGCGATCAGGTTGCCCAGCCCGCCCTTGCCGACGATGGAGCCGACGGTGGTCAGCGCCACGGTGGAGACGGTCGCGATCCGGACGCCGGCGAGCAGCGCGGGCAGCGCCAGCGGCAGTTCGACCTGCCACAGCAGCCGGGCCGGGCCGTAGCCCATACCGCGCGCGGCCTCCCGCACCTCCTCGGGGACGGCCTCCAGGCCGGCCAGCACGTTGCGGACCAGGATGGTCAGCGAGTACAGCACCAGGCCGGTCACCACGAGCGCCGCCGAGAGCCCGAAGAAGGGCAGGAGCAGGGAGAACATGGCGAGCGAGGGGACCGTGTAGAGCACGGTGGTCAGGCCGAGGACGGGGGCCGCCCAGCGGCGGCCGCGGCGGGCCAGCAGCGCGAGCGGGACGGCGACGGTTATGCCGATGGCCACCGAGAGGGCCGTGATCCAGACGTGTTCGAGGGTGGCGTCGGCGAGTTCGGGGGCGCGGGAGCTGACGTAGTCCCAGCAGATCCAGTCGTTCGCCACCAGGCAGTTCCGTACCGCCACACCAGCCACCCCCCTCTCTCTCCTCGCACACGCGTACCCAAAGACCCGGTCAGTGCGACCATAACCCCCGCCGCCCGCATTGGCCGGAATCATTCGCACACGTGCAACACTCCCCTCACAAAGCCTTCGCCCGTCCGAGCACACCGGTGGGGGAGGATGGCGGGGTGATCCGATTCGAGCATGTGACCAAGCGCTACCCCGATGGAACGACGGCCGTCGAGGACCTCTCGTTCGAGGTGGCGGAGGGCGAGCTGGTCACGCTGGTGGGCCCGTCCGGCTGCGGCAAGACGACCACGATGAAGATGGTCAACCGGCTCATCGAGCCCACCTCGGGCCGGATCCTGCTGGACGGCGAGGACGTCTCCGCCGCCGATCCGGTCGAGCTGCGCCGCCGCATCGGGTACGTCATCCAGCAGGTCGGGCTGTTCCCGCACAAGACGGTGCTGGAGAACACGGCGACCGTGCCCCAGCTGACCGGCACCCCCAAGGCGAAGGCCCGCGCGCGGGCGGCCGAGCTGCTCGAACTCGTCGGCCTGGACCCGGCCGTGTTCGGCAGCCGCTACCCCGAACAGCTGTCGGGCGGGCAGCGCCAGCGCGTCGGGGTCGCCCGCGCGCTCGCGGCGGACCCGCCGGTGCTGCTGATGGACGAGCCGTTCGGCGCCGTGGACCCGGTGGTGCGCGAGCGGCTCCAGAACGAGTTCCTGACCCTGCAGAGGACGGTCCGCAAGACGATCCTGCTCGTCACGCACGACCTGGAGGAGGCCGTCCGGCTGGGCGACCGGATCGCGGTCTACGGGGCGGGCACCATAGAGCAGTTCGCCCGCCCGGCGGCGGTCCTCGGCGCGCCGGCGACCGACTACGTGGCCTCCTTCGTCGGCGCCGACCGGGGGCTCAAGCGGCTCGCGGTCACCCCGGTCGCGGAGGCCGATCTGACGCAGGCGCAGGAGGGCGAGGCACCGGCCGGCTCGGTGGCGCTGGGGGCGTCGCTGCGCGAGGCCCTGGCGGCCCTGCTCCAGGAGGACGCGGGGCGGATCGGCGTCACGGACCCGGACTCCGGCGCGCTGGTCGGCGTACTGACCCCGGAGGGCGTCCACCGCGCCCTGCGGCGGGCCGACCCGCCCGCGGCATGACGAAGGGCCCGACGGACGTCGGGCCCTGACCACGCGCGAGCACGGACGGCTCGGTACTGCTCAGGCTCAGGCCTGCATACGGCTGCTCATCCACACCAGCATCGGCGGGATCTCGCGGCGCCAGGTGTTGAAGTTGTGGCCGCCGCTGTCGAGGATGATCGACGAGACCCGGTCCGGACCCTTGACCAGCTTGATGAACTTCCTGGTGTCGTTCAGGTTGTCCTCGCCCTTCTCGCTCGTGGTGACGAGGAACGAGGTGCCGGACGGCTTCTTGTTCTCCACGCTCCACAGCACGTCGGAGGCCTTCTTCAGCTTCTCGTCGCCGTGGAAGAGGTCACCGGTCGTCGGGTCGTCCGCCGCCTTGTAGTACGCGGACAGACCCGCGGCGGCGCCGAAGGTCTGCGGGTGGTGCGCGGCGATCTTCAGGGCGCAGTAGCCGCCCGTGGAGTTGCCGATGAAGCCCATGTTCTGCGGCTTCTTGCCGACCCGGAACGTGCCCTGGATGGCCTGCGGCAGGTCCTGCGCGAAGAAGGTCTCCGTCTGCGGGCCGCCCGGTATGTCCACGCACTCGGTGTCGCGCGGCGGCGCGATCGTCGGGCGCAGCATGACCAGGATCATCGGCTTCATCTTCCCCTGCTTGGCCTGCTTGAAGGCCGTCATGGGGTAGTTCAGCCCTTTGATCAGGTTCTCCGCGGTACCCGGGTAACCCGTCAGGACGATGGACGCGGGGAAGTTCTTGTCCTTGTGCTGCGGCTGGAAGTACTCCGGCGGGAGCCAGACGTAGCCGGGACTCGTTATCTTCGACTTCTGCCCCGTGATGGCGACCTTCAGTATCTGGCCGCCGACCTGGGGCTGGCCGCCACCGGGGACGTCCAGCTTCTGCTTGTCGAGGACTTTGATGTCCTTGCTGCTCATCGAGTGGTCGACGACCTTGCCGATGGACGTCTGCTGACCGAACAGGTCGGCCCAGGAACCGTAGAAGAGGAACGACTTGTTGGCGGCCAGACCGACTGCCGAGAACAGCGCCAGCTGGGTCGCGAGCAGGAGGCCGACCCGGCCGAGGACCGACCGCCAGGTGCGGCCCGAGAGCTTCGGCCAGAGCCAGACCGTCACCGCGAACAGTGCTACACCCGCGATGATGGCCAGGACCAGAACGGCATTACTGGTGAGACCCATGAGCAGTCAGTCGACTTTCTGATGGCAGGACTGGATTTTTCCGACGGAAGAGTGAACCCGCTCCTCCTCGATGTCGTCCTAGTGGACGCACCACACTCCGGAGGCTGTCGCGGCCTTCGGCCACATGATCTCTCGCGGAGCAACGGGAAGCGATGTCTAGCAGGATAGATGGCGATAAGTCGGGACAGGTTCCGAGTAAGGTCCGGCGAATCTTCCGCGGACCCAGGCCCGAGTCGGTGCCCGGTCTCGTAGGTACGGCCGTCATGATCGTCGGCCTTCTGGACATCGCGGCGGGCGTTTTCCCGCGATTCCGCCACAGCCGGGTCCACGCGGTCACCGAGGTGCTGCCCGGCTCCCTGGGCCCCTTCGCCGCGGCCCTCTCCATCAGCGCGGGCGTCCTGATCCTGTTGCTTGCGCACGGGCTCAAGCGGCGCAAGCGGCGTGCCTGGAGGGCCTCGGTCGTCCTGCTGCCGGCCGGTGCCGTCGCGCAGTTCGCCTACCGGCACTCGGTCATCGGCGTGGTCATCGCGGCGGTGCTCCTCGCCCTGCTCGTACGCCATCAGGGTGAATTCAAGGCCCTGCCGGACCCGCGCAGCCGCTGGAAGGCGCTCGCGAACTTCGTGCTGATGAGCGCCGGCTCCATCGGCCTGGGCCTGGTGATCGTCAACGTCCACCCGAACAAGGTCGTCGGCCACCCCAGCCTGTACGAGCAGATCACCCACGTCGTCTACGGCCTCTTCGGCTTCGAGGGCCCCGTCGACTACTCCGGGCGGGTGAGCTGGACCGTCGGCTACTCCCTGGGCGCCCTCGGCATGCTGACCGCCGTCACCACGATCTACCTGGCCTTCCGCCCCGAACACCCGGCAGCGCAGCTCACCGCGGACGACGAGCAGAAGCTGCGCGAACTGCTCGCCAAGCACGGCGGCCGCGACTCGCTGGGCCACTTCGCGCTCCGCCGCGACAAGGCCGTCGTCTTCTCCCCCAGCGGCAAGGCCGCCGTCACCTACCGGGTGGTCTCCGGCGTGATGCTCGCCTCCGGCGACCCCGTCGGCGACGTCGAGGCCTGGCCCGGCGCCATCGAGCGGTTCATGGAGGAGGCCAAGGCCCACTCCTGGACCCCGGCCGTCGTGGGCTGCAGCGAGACCGGCGGCGAGGTCTGGACCCGCGAGACGGGCCTGGACGCGCTGGAGCTCGGCGACGAGGCCATCGTCGACGTCAAAGACTTCTCCCTCGCCGGGCGCCCCATGCGCAACGTCCGCCAGATGGTCAAGCGCATCGAGCGCAACGGCTACACCACCAAGGTCCGCCGGGTCAGCGAGCTGAACGAGTTCGAGCTCGCGCAGGTGCGCGGCGCGGCCGAGGCCTGGCGCGGCACCGACACCGAGCGCGGCTTCTCCATGGCCCTGGGCCGGATCGGCGACCCGGGCGACGGGGACTGCATCATCGCCACCGCGCACCGCGTGGAGGAGGGCGACAGCAGCCCGTTCGGCGACCTGAAGGCCATCCAGCACTTCGTGCCGTGGGGCAAGGACGGCATGTCGCTGGAGATGATGCGGCGCGACCGCGCCGCCGACCCGGGCATGAACGAACTGCTGATCGTCGCTTCCCTGCAGCAGGCACCCGAACTGGGCGTCGAGAAGGTCTCCCTGAACTTCGCGATGTTCCGCGCGGCCCTCGCCCGCGGCGAGAAGATCGGCGCCGGGCCGGTCCTGCGCGCCTGGCGCAGCCTGCTCGTCTTCCTCTCGCGCTGGTTCCAGATCGAGTCGCTGTACAAGTTCAACGAGAAGTTCCGCCCCCGCTGGGAGCCGCGCTTCATGGTCTACCGGCACCACCGCGACCTGCCCCGCATCGGCTTCGCCGTGATGCAGGCGGAGGGCTTCGTCACCCTGGCCCTCCCCCGCCTGTTCGAGAGCCGCCGCCGCCCGAAGCAGGCCCGGCCGTGCGCCCACACCGCGACGCCGATCCCGGCGCAGCAGGACCGCGAGGTCCAGGCCGCCTGACCCCTGCGGGGCCGCCACCCCGAACGCCCCCGAGCCCACCCGGGCCCGGGGGCGTTCCGCTGCGCGGGGCAGCCGTTCCCCGGGGGACCGCTGCGGCAGGGGCGGGGATCTACCCTGGACCCCATGAACACCACCGCCCCCCGGGGCCACGTGGCCGGCCTCCCCGACTGGGACCGCTGCGCGGTCATGGGCGTCGTCAACGTCACCCCCGACTCCTTCTCCGACGGCGGCCGCTGGTTCGACACCACCGCCGCCGTCAAACGCGGCCTCGACCTCGTCGCCCAGGGCGCCGACCTCGTCGACGTCGGCGGCGAGTCCACCCGCCCCGGCGCCACCCGCGTCGACGCCGAGGAGGAGCTCCGCCGCGTCGTCCCCGTCGTCCGCGGCCTCGCCTCCGAAGGCGTCGCCGTCTCCGTCGACACCATGCGCGCGAGCGTCGCCGAGCAGGCCGTCGCCGCCGGCGCCCGCCTCGTCAACGACGTCAGCGGCGGCCTCGCCGACCCCCGCATGATCCCCGCCGTCGC
Organism: Streptomyces sp. NPDC029216; assembly: GCF_040648015.1. Lineage (NCBI taxonomy): Bacteria > Bacillati > Actinomycetota > Actinomycetes > Kitasatosporales > Streptomycetaceae > Streptomyces > Streptomyces sp. NPDC029216. The sequence continues at coordinate 16,322 of NZ_JBEZWL010000036.1, forward strand.
CGCCACCGACGTGCCCTTCGTCGTCATGCACTGGCGCGGCTTCAGCGACACCATGAACAGCCTCGCCGTCTACGACGACGTCCTCGGCGAGGTCACCGCCGAGCTCCGCACCCGCATCGACGCCGTCGTCTCCGGCGGCATCGCCCCCGAGCGGATCGTCGTCGACCCCGGCCTGGGCTTCGCCAAGAACGCCGAGCACGACCTGGCCCTCGTCGCCCGCCTCCCCGAGCTGCGCGCCCTCGGCTTCCCCGTCCTGGTCGCCGCCTCGCGGAAGCGTTTCCTCGGCCGGGTCCTGGCCGGCGCGGCCGACGCCGCCCCGCCGCCCGCCCGGGAGCGGGACGCCGCCACGGCCGCCGTCTCGGCCATCGCCGCCCACCAGGGCGCCTGGGCCGTACGGGTGCACGAGGTACGGGCGACCGCCGACGCGGTTCGGGTGGCCCGCGCCGTGGAAGGGGCTCTGTGACCCGCCGGACCGACCGGACCGACAGGACCGACCGGACGCACAGGGAAGGGGAACGGTGAGCCGTACCGACATCGAAGCCGTCGAAGAGGTCAACGCGGCCTTCTACGAGGCCATGGAGCGGGGGGACTTCGACGCTCTGTCGGCGCTCTGGCTCGACGACGAGATCTCCTGCGTCCACCCGGGGTGGCCGGTGCTCTCCGGGCGGGGCGAGGTGCTGCGCTCGTACGCGCTGATCATGTCGCACACCGAGTACCTCCAGTTCTTCCTCACCGACACCAAGGTGGCCCTCATAGGCGACACCGCCCTGGTCACCTGCACCGAGAACATCCTCAGCGGGGGCCCCGCCGAGGAGGCCGGGGAGCTCGGTCCGCTCGTCGGCCAGCTGGTGGTCGCCACGAATGTGTTCCGACGCACACCGGAGGGGTGGCGACTGTGGTCCCACCACGGTTCTCCGGTCCTCACGGACTCCGATGACGAGGAAGAAGAGACCTCCGACTGACCCCAAGGGCGGGGTCGAAGGTTTATCGCAGGTAAATTCGAAGGTGGACGACGCCGACCGCACTCGGCGTAGGCCCAGGGCCCCGGGAGTCCCGGGACCGGAAGCACCTACGAAACAGGAGTGATTCGCGTGGATCGTGTCGCGCTGCGCGGCCTCAAGGCTCGCGGGCACCACGGCGTCTTCCCCCGGGAGCGCGAAGAGGGCCAGACCTTCATCGTCGACCTCGTGCTGCACCTGGACACCCGCCCGGCGGCGGCCGGGGACGACCTGGCCAAGACCGTGCACTACGGGGTCGTGGCCGAGGAGGTCGTCGACGTCGTCCAGGGCGAGCCCGTGGACCTGATCGAGACCCTCGCCGAGCGGATCGCCCAGCAGTGCCTCAAGCACGAGGCCGTGGCACAAGTGGAGGTCGTCGTCCACAAGCCGGACGCGCCGATCACCGTCCCCTTCGACGACGTGACCATCACGATCACCCGGAGCCGCGTGTGAACAACGGACAGAACGCCCAGAGCGACCCCACGGTCCAGCCCGTCCCCGCCTCCGTCGTCGAGGCGGTCGACGCGGCCGACGTCACCCTCTCCAACCCCAAATGGGCCGTGATCGCGCTCGGCGCGAACCTCGGCAACCGCCTGGAGACCCTCCAGGGCGCCATCGACGCCCTCGGCGACACCCCCGGGCTGCGGGTCAAGGCCGTCTCCCCCGTCTACGAGACCGAGCCGTGGGGCGTCGTGCCCGGCTCGCAGCCCTCGTACCTCAACGCGGTCATCGCGCTGAAGACCACCCTGCCGCCGTCCTCGCTGCTGGAGCGGGCGCACGCCGTCGAGGAGGCCTTCGACCGGGTCCGCGAGGAGCGCTGGGGGCCGCGCACCATCGACGTGGACATCGTGGCGTACGCCGACGTGGTCTCCGACGACCCCGTCCTCACCCTCCCGCACCCCCGGGCGCACCTGCGGGCCTTCGTCCTGGCCCCCTGGCACGACATCGACCCCGACGCGCAGCTCCCCGGCCGCGGCCCGGTCGCCGGCCTGCTGGCCGCGATCGGCCAGAGCGGGGTCACGGCACGGCCCGACCTGGAACTCCGTCTCCCGGAATAGCCGTTAGCGTGTTCAGGTAGCAGTCACTGAACAGGGGACGGGCAAAGTGAAGCAACTGAGGCCGGCGGTCCTGGCGGGCATCTTCGTGATCGCCGGGGTGCTGTCCTGGGCGGGCGCCCGCCTGTGGAACGCCTACGGCACCCTGCCGGGCGTCCCGCTGGCCGCGCCGATCGTGCTGGCGGTGATCGCCGTCGTGCTGTTCGCCACGGCCCTGTCGCTGCGGGCCCGTCTGAAGGCCCAGCGGGACCGCCGCCCGGGGGCCAAGGGCGTGGAGCCGCTGATGGCGGCCCGCGCGGTGGTCTTCGGCCAGGCCAGCGCGCTGGTCTCGGCCCTGGTCTCCGGCATGTACGGCGGGGTCGGCGTGTTCCTCCTGACGGACTCCCTGGACGTCCCGGCCCGCCGCGACCAGACCTGGTACGCGGGCGGCTCGGTCCTGGCGGGCGCCGCGGTGATCGCCGCCGCCCTCTTCCTGGAACACGTCCTGAAGCTCCCGGAGGACGAGGACCCGTCCAAGGCCCGCGCGGCGGCCTGACCGCCGGGGCTCAGGGGTAGCGGGGGCCCAGCCACTCCCAGAGCGGGCGCGGCCCGGGCCCGTGGTACTCCCAGTCGCAGAACTGGAGGTCCTCCAGGAGACCGTCGTACGCGAACAGCGTCGCCTCGCCGTCGTAGCCGCCGTCCGCGGCCAGCAGGGGGGCGCTGGCCACCGGCCCGAGCCCCCGGCCCGTCGGGGCGGCCTCCAGGGCCTCCGTGGCCACCCTCAGGTACACGCAGGGGCAGGAGCAGCCGCTGTCGCGCATCTCGGCGTACGGGATCTGCGCCCGCAGCCCCCGGTGGAGGTCGGACGGGCCGTCGAGCAGCAGCTCCAGCGTCCGCCGGACGTCCTCGCTCAGCGGCTCCCAGCCGGGCTCCCCGGCCGGCGGCCCGGCCACCGGGTCAGCGCGCCATGATCAGGCTCATGGCCTCGTTGCGGGTCGCGGGGTCGCGGAGCTGGCCGCGGACCGCCGAGGTGATGGTCTTCGCGCCCGGCTTGCGGACGCCGCGCATGGTCATGCACATGTGCTCGCACTCGATGACCACGATGCAGCCGCGCGGGTCCAGGATCTCCATCAGGGAGTCGGCGATCTGTGTGGTCAGCCGCTCCTGGACCTGGGGGCGGCGGGCGAAGACGTCGACCAGGCGGGCCAGCTTCGACAGGCCGGTGATCTTGCCGTCGCTGGACGGGATGTAGCCGACGTGGGCCACGCCGTGGAACGGGACCAGGTGGTGCTCACAGCTCGACATGACCTCGATGTCCTTCACCAGGACCATCTCGTCGTGGCCGAGGTCGAACGTCGTGGTCAGGACGTCCTCGGGCCGCTGGTACAGACCGGCGAATATCTCCCTGTACGCCCGCGCCACGCGTGCCGGGGTCTCCAGGAGGCCTTCGCGGTCCGGGTCCTCGCCGACCGCGATCAGGAGCTCGCGGACGGCCGCCTCGGCGCGCTTCTCGTCGAACTCGCCGATCGTGCCCTCGTCACCGGTCAGGGTCACTGGGTCGGTCATCTCATCCTCGTTCCTGTGTGCGGACGGCCCCGTACGAAATGTGCCGCCAAACGTGCCGCGCCCCCCAGGCTAGAACCTGGGGGGCGCGGCATCCATTCCGGGCCTGATCAGGCCTCCGGGCGGTCCTCCGGGGAGGACTCCGGGGCCTTCTCCACCGACACGGCCGTCTGGGCCGAGGCCGAGGTGCCGTTGGCGGCGTTCGTCAGCTGGAGCTCCTTGGGAGAGAGCACCGGCGGACGGGTGGAGGGGGTACGGCGGGCCGAACCGGTCCACGCCGGGCGGGCCGGGCGCTTCACGATCGTGGAGAAGATCTCGGCGATCTCCTCCTTGCCCAGCGTCTCCTTCTCCAGGAGGGCGAGGACGAGGTTGTCCAGGACGTCCCGGTTCTCGACCAGGATCTCCCAGGCCTCGTTGTGCGCGGTCTCGATGAGCTTCTTGACCTCTTCGTCGACCAGCGCCGCGACCTCTTCCGAGTAGTCCCGCGGGTGCGACATCTCGCGGCCCAGGAACGGCTCGGTGTTGTCGCCGCCGAACTTGATCGCGCCGAGGCGCTCGGTCATGCCGTACTGGGTGACCATCGCGCGGGCCGTCGCCGTGGCCTTCTCGATGTCGTTCGCGGCGCCCGTGGTCGGGTCGTGGAAGACCAGTTCCTCGGCCGCGCGGCCGCCCAGCATGTACGCGAGCTGGTCGAGCATCTCGTTGCGGGTGGTCGAGTACTTGTCCTCGTCGGGCAGGACCATGGTGTAGCCCAGGGCCCGGCCGCGGGACAGGATCGTGATCTTGTGTACCGGGTCGGAGTTCGGGGAGGCCGCCGCGACCAGGGCGTGTCCGCCCTCGTGGTACGCGGTGATCTTCTTCTCCTTGTCGGACATGATCCGGGTCCGCTTCTGCGGGCCCGCCACGACGCGGTCGATCGCCTCGTCCAGCATGTGGTTGTCGATCAGCTTCCTGTCCGAGCGGGCCGTGAGCAGCGCGGCCTCGTTCAGGACGTTGGACAGATCGGCACCGGTGAAGCCGGGGGTGCGGCGGGCGACGGCCGAGAGGTCGACGTCCGGGGCGACCGGCTTGCCCTTCTGGTGGACCTTGAGGATCTCCAGACGGCCCTGCATGTCCGGGCGGTCGACCGCGATCTGGCGGTCGAAGCGGCCCGGGCGCAGCAGCGCCGGGTCGAGGATGTCCGGGCGGTTCGTGGCGGCGATCAGGATGACGCCGCCCTTCACGTCGAACCCGTCCATCTCGACGAGCAGCTGGTTGAGGGTCTGCTCGCGCTCGTCGTGGCCGCCGCCGAGACCCGCACCGCGGTGCCGGCCGACGGCGTCGATCTCGTCGACGAAGACGATCGCCGGGGCGTTCGCCTTGGCCTGCTCGAACAGGTCACGGACGCGCGAGGCGCCGACGCCGACGAACATCTCGACGAAGTCGGAACCGGAGATCGAGTAGAACGGGACGCCGGCCTCGCCCGCGACGGCACGCGCGAGCAGGGTCTTGCCGGTTCCGGGCGGGCCGTAGAGCAGCACACCCTTGGGGATCTTGGCGCCGACGGCCTGGAACTTCGCCGGCTCCTGGAGGAACTCCTTGATCTCGTGGAGTTCCTCGACGGCCTCGTCCGAGCCCGCGACGTCGGCGAACGTCGTCTTCGGCGTGTCCTTGGTGATGAGCTTGGCCTTGGACTTGCCGAAGTTCATGACCCGGGAGCCGCCGCCCTGCATCTGGTTCATCAGGAACAGGAAGACCAGGACGATGAGGACGAAGGGCAGGAGCGAGAGCAGCACGCTCAGGAACGGGCTGGTCTTGTCCGGCGTGACGGAGTAGCCGTCCGGGATCTGACCGGCTTCGTACTTGTTCTGGAGGTTCTGGGCGAGCTGGACGCCCTGGTCCCCGATGTAGTTGGCCTGGAACTTGGTCCCGCTGTTGTTGGGGAGCTTCTGGCCCTTCTTCAGCTCGATCTTGATCATCTGGCTGTCGCCGGTGGTGAGCTTGGCGCTCTCCACCTGGCCACTGTTGATCGCCTTGATGACCTCGCTGGTCTCCACCGACTTGTAGCCGCCGCCGGAGCCGACGACGTTCATCAACACGACCACGGCGAGGACGGCCAGCACGATCCACATGACCGGCCCACGGAAGTATCGCTTCACGTCCATCCATACGGGGTGCCAGGCACCCCGTCCCTCCTGCCCGTAGGTAAATGCTGCTGTGAGTAAAGACTGTTCTTCGGAATGTACCTCTGTATTGTCACCCGCGGCCTCGTGGGACGGCTGACAGACCCGCCTTCTCCTCACAACGGCGGGCGACGCCCCCAGGTTCCCCCGGGGGCGCTACCGGTGACTACAGGGTCTCAGCCGCCGTAGACGTGCGGGGCGAGCGTGCCGACGAACGGCAGGTTGCGGTACTTCTCCGCGTAGTCGAGGCCGTAGCCGACGACGAACTCGTTCGGGATGTCGAAGCCGACCCACTCGACGTCGATGGCGACCTTGGCGGCCTCGGGCTTGCGCAGCAGCGTGACGACCTTGAGGGAGGCCGGCTGGCGGGAGCCCAGGTTCGACAGCAGCCAGGACAGGGTCAGGCCCGAGTCGATGATGTCCTCGACGATCAGGACGTGCTTGTCCTTGATGTCGGTGTCCAGGTCCTTGAGGATCCGCACCACGCCCGAGGACTGGGTTCCGGCGCCGTACGAGGACACCGCCATCCAGTCCATGGTGAGCGGGGTGGACAAGGCGCGCGCCAGGTCCGCCATCACCATCACGGCGCCCTTGAGCACACCGACGATGAGCAGGTCCTTGCCCGCGTACTCCGCGTCGATCTTCGCGGCCAGCTCGGCCAGCTTCGCGTCGATCTCTTCCTTGGTGATGAGCACCGACTGGAGGTCGCTGCCCATGTCCTTCTCGTCCACCCGCATCACTTTCGTTGTCGGCCGGGGCTCCGGAGGGCGTCCCCGGAGGACTCAGCCGTGTTTCAGCACCAATCAGCCCTGCCGGATGACAAGTCTGCCACCCTGCCGCTGGGCCTCGACGCGGCCGGGCAGGTTGATGGCCCCCTGGCCCCGCCATCCGGTGATGAGCCGGTCGACTTCCTCGATGTGGCGGGCGAAGAGGGAGCCGGCGGGGGAGCCCGCCGCGACCACGGCGCGGCGCAGCACCCGGCGGCGCACGGCGGGCGGCAGGGCGTACAGCTTGGCGCACTCCAGGCGGCCGTCCTCGTCGCGTACGCCGGCCTCGGCCTCGGCGGCCCAGGCGTCGAGGGCGTCGGCGTCGTCCCGGGAGAGCTGGGCGGTGCGGGCGAGCGCCTCCACGACCCCCTTGCCGAGCGCCTTCTCCAGGGCGGGCAGTCCCTCGTGGCGCAGCCGGGAGCGGGTGTAGGCGGGGTCGATGTTGTGCGGGTCGTCCCAGACGGGGAGGGACTGGACCATGCAGGCCTTGCGGGCGGTCTGCCGGTCGACCTGGAGGAAGGGGCGGCGGTAGCGGTGGGTGCGGCCGGGGCCCCCGGAGACTTCGGCCATGCCGGACAGCGAGCGGATGCCGGAGCCGCGGGCGAGGCCCAGCAGGACGGTTTCCGCCTGGTCGTCGCGGGTGTGGCCGAGCAGGACGGCGGCGGCGCCGAGCCGGTCGGCGGCCTCGTCCAGGGCGGCGTAGCGGGCGTCGCGGGCGGCGGCCTCGGGTCCGCCGTCGCGGCCGACGCGCACGGCGACGGACTCCACCGGGTCGAGGCGGAGCGCGGTCATGCGGCTGACGACCTCCGCGGCGCGCAGGTCGGAGCCGGCCTGTAGGCCGTGGTCGATGGTGATGCCGCCGGCCCGGATGCCGAGCTTGGGGGCTTCGAAGGCGAGGGCGGAGGCGAGCGCCATGGAGTCGGCGCCGCCGGAGCAGGCGACGAGCACCAGCGGCGGGGCGCCGGCCGCGGCACGCGGGCCCGCGGGCCCGTGGGTGAGGTCGGTGAGGACGTCGTGGAGTACGCGGCGGACCGCCAGGCGTATCGCCGCGACCGCAGGATGGGGACCCATGTCCGGTGCCCTTCGTGGAGTTCGGATGCTCGGAGGCTTCGGGGGATTGCACGCGAGTGGTCACTCAGAGTGCGTTGATGGTGACAGAAGCGAGCCGTTCCCCGAGCATCGCACGCCCTTCAACGGCTCACGGTCCCTCGGAAGGGTGATGCTGCTTCCCCCAGTGGGACATGTTTACGCCTCCCGAGTCACCCTTCTTCGCGCCCCGCGCTCCCCCTGCGGTGCACCCGCGCCACCCAGTCCGCGGGCTTGGCGATCTCCGCCTTGGTCGGCAGGGTGTTCGGGGAGGTCCACACGCGGTTGAAGCCGTCCATCCCGACCTCGTCGACGACGGCTCGGACGAAGCGCTCGCCGTCGCGGTACTGGCGCAGCTTGGCGTCGAGGCCCAGGAGCTTGCGCAGGGCGGCGTCGAGGCGGCCCGCGCCGCTGGCCCGGCGCTGCTGGAACTTCTCGCGGATCTCGGCGACGGAGGGGACCACCTCGGGGCCGACCCCGTCCATGACGAAGTCGGCGTGGCCCTCCAGCAGGCTCATGACGGCGGTGAGGCGGCCGAGCACCTCGCGCTGTTCGGGGCTCTGGACGAGTTCGACGAAGGAGTGGGCCTCCTCGCCGCGCTCGCCGTCGGGGCGGGCCCCCGCGAAGGACTGGACGGCCTCGCGCAGCCGCTCCAGGAGGGCGCCGGGGTCCATCTCGGTGGCGCCGAGGAAGGCCTGGATCTCGCCCTCCAGGTGGGCGCGCAGCCACGGGACGGCGGTGAACTGGGTGCGGTGCGTCTCCTCGTGCAGGCAGACCCAGAGCCGGAAGTCGTGCGGGCTGACCTCCAGCTCGCGCTCCACGTGGACGATGTTGGGCGCGACGAGCAGCAGCCGGCCGCCGGTGGCGGGGTTGCCGGGCAGGTCGGCGCCGACGGGCGCGAAGGTCTCGTACTGGCCGAGGACGCGGGAGGCCAGGAAGCTGAGCAGCATGCCGAGCTCGACGCCGGTGACCTTGCCGCCGACGGCTCCGAGGACCGCGCCGCCGGGAGCTCCGCCGCGGCGCTCCTGCATCTTGCCGAGCAGCGGGCCGAGCAGTTCGCGGAACCCGGCGACGTTGGCCCGGACCCAGCCGGCCCGGTCGACGACGAGGACGGGGGTGTCGGGGAGGGCGGTGCCCTCGGGCATCATCCGGGTGAACGCGCGCACGTGCTCCTCGGAGGTCCTTGCGTGCCGGCGGAGCTCCGCCACCACGGCCCGGGCCTCGTCGCGGCTGACCTCCGGACCCGGCCGTACGAACCGGATCGCGGTCGCCACCGCGAGGTTCCAGTCGACCATCTCCGCACCACCGATGCTCGTCATGCGTCAACGGTACGTGGACCGGCGCCGCGGCGGAGCCCCCCGACGAGGGGCCCTGCGCGTCAGGGGGTGGTGGCGACGGCGGCGGCCAGCTTGTCGAGGCCCTTCTCGGCGGCGGATCCGTCGGCGGCGTTCGCGGTCAGGAAGGCGAAGGCCAGGAGCCGTCCGGACGGGCCGACGACGGTCCCGGCGAGGGAGTTCACGCCGGTCAGGGTGCCCGTCTTGGCCCGGAGCAGGCCGGCGGCCGGGGAGGTGCCGGCGTTGCGGGTGCGCAGGGTGCCGGTGAAGCCGGCGACGGGCAGTCCGGTGAGGACCGGCCGCAGCTCCGGGTGGCGGGGGTCGGCGGCCTTGGCGAGGAGGCCCGTCAGGAGGCGGGCGCTGACCTTGTCGGCCCGGTTGAGGCCGCTGCCGTCGGCGAAGCGGGAGCCGGTGAGGTCGACACCGAGGGAGCCGAGCCGTTCGGAGACGGCCTGCTCGCCGCCCTCGAAGCCGGCGGGCTTGCCGGAGGCCAGCGCGGTCTGGCGGGCGAGGGCCTCGGCGATGTCGTTGTCGCTGTTGGTCAGCATCCGCTCGACGAGTCCGGCGAGGGGGGTGGAGAGGGTGGTGGCCAGCGGGCGGGCGTCGGGGGCGGCCTTGGCGGGGGCGGGTTCGCCGGTGACCTTGATGCCCCGGTCGCGCAGCAGGCCGGCGAAGGCGCGGGCGGTGTCGCCGGAGGGGTCCTCGGTGCGCGCGACGGGGCCGGCGGTGGAGTCGTCGGGGCGGCCCTCGTCGGCGGTGAGGGCGGTGACGGGCGCGATGTTGTCGTTGCGGCCGATGGGGTGGCGGACGGGGCCCGAGTAGAGGGTGTCGTCGTAGCCGAGGGTGACGGTGTCGGTGCCGGCGGCCTTGAGGGCCTGGGCGGTGTCGGCGGCCAGGGCCACGAGGCTGCCGCCGGAGCCGGCCGGGCTCTTCTTCTTGGCGGTGAGGGAGGGGTCGCCGCCGCCGACCAGGACGATCTGGCCGGGGCCGGGCCCGGGGGCGACGGTGGTGCGGATGCGGTGCTCGGGTCCGAGGGCGGTCAGCGCGGCGCTCGCGGTGGCGATCTTGACGGTGGAGGCGGGGGTCATGGCCTCGCCCGCCCCGGACTCGTACAGCACCCGGCCCGTGGCGGCGTCGACCACGGCGGCGCCGCGTACGGTCCCGAGCGTGGTGTCGGCGAGCAGCGGCCCGAGCACCCCCGCGAGGGCGGCGGAGGGCGCGTCGGCGGGGCGCGGGGCGACGCCCTGGAGCACGCCGGGGGCACTCGGCGCGGCCTGCGGCAGGGCCCCGGCGGCGTGATCTGCGCCACCCGTCCGGCTCCAGGAGGCGGCCCGGTCCCGCTCGGCCTTACGCTGGCCGGAGTCCCAAGGGCCTGCGGTGGCGACGGCCACCGCCGACAGGGCGAGGCCGGCGACGGCCGACCCCGCGATGAGCTGCCACGTCTTGACCAATGGCACCTCGGACCAGCCCCTTTCGCGATCACACATATGCGTGAGGGACACTTAACCACTGCGTCTTGCCGCGAGCATGGCAGCCCACCCCAGCGATGGGCCGGACGCGCACGCATTTGAATCAAATGCCGTCTCGAAGCAGGCAAGCTCCGGCACCGGGCCGGAGCTGATCATGGAGGAGCAGGACGTGGAGTTCGACGTCACCATCGAGATCCCCAAGGGTTCGCGGAACAAGTACGAGGTGGACCACGAGACCGGCCGGATCCGTCTGGACCGTCGCCTCTTCACCTCGACCAGCTACCCGACGGACTACGGCTTCGTCGAGAACACCCTCGGCGAGGACGGCGACCCGCTGGACGCGCTGGTCATCCTGGACGAGCCGACCTTCCCGGGCTGCCTGATCAAGTGCCGCGCGATCGGCATGTTCAACATGACGGACGAGGCGGGCGGCGACGCCAAGCTGCTGTGCGTGCCGGCCTCCGACCCGCGTGTCGAGCACCTGCGCGACATCCACCACATCTCCGAGTTCGACCGCCTGGAGATCCAGCACTTCTTCGAGGTCTACAAGGACCTGGAGCCGGGCAAGTCGGTCGAGGGCGCCAACTGGGTCGGCCGCGCCGAGGCCGAGGCCGAGATCGAGGCCTCCTACAAGCGCCTTGAGGCGCAGGGCGGCCACCACTGAGCTCCGCTCGGTAACCGCCAGAGCATCGCCTGAGCACGGCGGGCGGCATCCCCACAGCGGGGGCGCCGCCCGCCGCGGCGTTTCCGGGCCCAGGCCGCCGGATCTCCTTTCGCCATGGACGAAACGATTCCGCATACTGATACCGCCGGTGATCAAGGGTGGGAGGATGCGTGGCGGAGGCCGAAGGGCCCGGTCCCGAGGACCGGAAGCCGAAGTCCGACGAGGCGCACAGCGCGTTCACCCCGCCGCCCGGGATGGAGCCGGAGGGCCCCGACGAGGACCAGGCCACCTCCGAGTTCGCCCGCCCGGAGGGCCTGGCACCGCCCCCCGCCGAGCAGGAGGGCTCCGGCTTCGCCACCCCCGCCACCTACAGCGCCCAGCACTCCCCGCCGGCCTACACCCCCGCCCCCACCCCCTCCTTCCCGGCCTCTTCGCCCTGGCAGGACCGCATGCGCACGATGCTGCGCATGCCGGTGGACGTCCGCCCGGTGTCCGAGCCGGCGCAGCGCCCGAGCGAGGCCGGGCCGGCCGTGGGCCGCGTCCTCGACCTCACCCTGCGCATCGGCGAGCTGCTCCTGGCCGGCGGCGAGGGCGCGGAGGACGTGGAGGCCGCGATGTTCGCGGTGGCCCGCTCGTACGGGCTGGACCGCTGCGAGCCGACCGTCACGTTCACCATGCTGTCGATCACCCACCAGCCCTCCCTGGTCGGCGACCCGGTCTCCGCGAGCCGCACCGTGCGCCGCCGCGGCACCGACTACACCCGCCTGGCCGCCGTGTTCCGGCTGGTGGACGACATCAGCTCACCCGAGGTGGAGATCTCCCTGGAGGAGGCCTACCGCCGCCTCGCCGTGATCCGCCGCAACCGCCACCCGTACCCCACCTGGGTGCTCACCGCCGCCGCCGGGCTGCTCGCGGGGGCCGCCTCCATCCTGGTCGGCGGCGGGGTGACAGTGTTCTTCTGCGCCGCGCTCGGTGCGGTCCTCGGCGACCGGCTGGCCTGGTACTTCGCCGACCGCGGGCTGCCGGAGTTCTACCAGTTCGTGGTCGCGGCGATGCCCCCGGCCGCGATCGGGGTGGCCCTGAAGCTCGCCGAGTTCGACGTCCGCGCCTCCGCCGTGATCACCGGCGGCCTGTTCGCCCTGCTGCCCGGACGGGCCCTGGTCGCGGCCGTGCAGGACGGCCTGACCGGCTTCTACATCACCGCCTCGGCCCGGCTCCTGGAGGTGATGTACCTCTTCATCGGGATCATCATCGGCGTGCTCGTGGTGATCTACATCGGCCTGCAGTTCGGCGCCTCGCCCAACCCGGACGAGGTGCTCCAGATCCCCCACCGGCCGCTGCTGCAGACCCTGGCCTCGATGGTCCTGGTGTTCACCTTCGCGATCCTGCTCCAGCAGGAGCGCTCCACGGTGTGGATCGTGACCCTGAACGGCGGGGTCGCCTGGGTCACCTTCGGGGCCCTGCGCGCCGCCGAGCTGCCTCCGGTGCCGTCCACGGCGATCGCGGCCGGGCTGGTCGGCCTGTTCGGGCAGCTCTTCTCGCGGTACCGGTTCGCGTCGGCGCTGCCGTACGTGACGGCCGCCATCGGCCCGCTGCTGCCGGGCTCGGCAACGTACTTCGGGCTGCTGTCGATCGCCGAGAACCGGCTGGACCAGGGGCTGGCCTCGCTCACCAACGCCGCCGCGATCGCCCTCGCGATCGCGATCGGGGTGAACCTGGGCTCGGAGTCCTCGCGGCTGTTCATGCGGATCCCGGGCTCGCGCAGCGCCGCCAAGCGCCGGGCGGCGGCGAAGCGGACCCGCGGCTTCTGAGCCCTTCCCGGGCCGGAGGGGCCCGGACGCACGTACGCCCCGGAGACGGGCCGTCTCCGGGGCGTACGGGGCGTTGCAGGGGCGCCTGTGCGGGGCGGGGGCGCCTGCGCGGCGGGCGTCAGCGCTTGGCGTGGCGGCCGCGCTGGCCGGGGGCCGGCGGCTCCTCCAGCGGGTGCCCGGGCTGCGCCGGGGCGGGCACGGCGGTCTTCTTGCCCTTGCGGGCCTTCAGCACCTCGAAGATCACCGGGATGACGGAGACCAGCACGATGCCGATGAAGATCGCTTCGATGTTCTTCTTGATGAACTCGATCTGGCCCAGCTGGTAGCCGAGGCAGGTGACGCCCGCGCCCCAGGCGATGCCGCCGATGACGTTGAACGTGAGGAAGGTGCGGTACTTCATCGCGCCGGCGCCCGCGACCATCGGGGCGAACGTGCGGATGATCGGCACGAACCGGGCGAGCACGATCGCCTTGGGGCCGTGCTTGTCCATGAACTCGTGCGCGGCGTCCAGGTTCTCCCGCTTGAAGACCTTGCTGTTCGGCCGGTTGAACAGCTTCGGGCCGAAGAACTTGCCGATCAGGTAGCCCACCTGGTCACCGATGATCGCGGAGGCCACGATCAGCGTGCACACCAGCCACAGCGGCTCCTTGATGCTGCCGCTGGCCGTGAACAGACCCGCCGTGAACAGCAGCGAGTCCCCCGGCAGGAAGGCGAAGAGGCCCGACTCCGCGAAGACGATGACCATGATGCCGATCAGGCCGAACTGCCCGATCAGGTAATCCGGGGACAGCCACTCGGGGCCGAGGGCAAGCGTGTAGAGGGGTTCCACGTTTCCGGGCTCTCCTGGATCAGCAGGGGGACGTCTGCGGTGGGGGACGCGACGATGCAGGCGGTCTCAATTATGAACGCACACCGCCCCCACCGGGTTCCAGGGACCGGAGGGGGCGGTACGGGTGAGGGACCGGCTACACCTTGCGCACGGCGTTGGCCGTGATCGAGTCCCGCAGGTGCTCGGCCACGCCGACGCCCATGGCGTCGTAGAACGCCTTGAACCGCTCGTCGGCGACGTACATGTCCCCGAGGCAGGTGTGCATCTCGTACGGGCAGTCGTAGAACCAGGTGCTGATGTGCTGCCGGTGCTCCTCCGCCATGTCCATGGCCGCCTCGCCCTGGGCGGGCTCGCCGGCCGCCACCAGGGCCGCGTAACGCGCGCTCCAGTCGGCGACCTCGTCCTGGATGCGCTGCCAGTCCGCCTTGGTGTAGCCGGACACGCGGCGCTGCGACTCGGCGTAGGCCTCCGTGCCGCCCCAGCGCTGCTCGGCCTCCTCGGCGTACTGCTCGGGGTCCTTGTCCCCGAACACCTCGAACTTCTCCTCGGGCGTGAGGTTGATGCCCATCTTCTTCGCCTCCATGGCGTGCTCAACGGCCTTGGCCATCTGCTGGAGCCGGGCGATGCGGTCGGTCAGGAGGGCGTGCTGCCGGCGCAGGTGCTCCCTCGGGTCCGATTCCGGGTCGTCCAGCAGGACCGCGACCTCGTCGAGCGGGAAGCCGAGCTCCCGGTAGAACAGGATCCGCTGCAGCCGGTCCAGGTCGGCGTCGTCGTAACGCCGGTGGCCCGCGCCGCTGCGGCCGCTCGGGGAGAGCAGGCCGATCTCGTCGTAGTGGTGCAGGGTCCGCACCGTCACTCCGGCGAAACCGGCGACCTGGCCCACGGAGTAGCCCATCGCTTCCGCTCCTCTCGGTTGGGTACGCCCCTCACTGTGGTTCCTCACGTCGCGTGAGGTGCAAGTCCGGTGTCCGGGGGATGGCGGGGGGCCGCGCTCAGCCCATCGCCTTGGTGCCGTCCAGGGTCTCGCGGATGATGTCCGCGTGGCCGGCGTGCCGGGCGAACTCGCGCACCAGGTGCAGGAGCATCCAGCGCACCGAGACCGTGGCGTCCTGGGGGAACCAGGGGGCCGGCGGCAGCGGGAAGTCGTCGTCCAGGCTGGGGACCGCGCGGACGAAGTCGGTCGTCTGCTCCTTGACGGTGTCCCAGAAGGCGAGGGCGGACTCGAGGGTCTCCCCGTCGCTCAGCCGGAAGCCCTCGTGCCAGTCCTCGGGGGCGCGCCGGTGCTCGTTCGGCTTCTGCTGGGCCATGCGCAGCCAGTTCAGCTCGACCTCGGCCACGTGCTTGATCAGCCCGGCGAGGGACAGCTCGCTCGCGGTGGGCCGGCTCGTGGTCTGCTCCGGCGTCAGACCCGCCGCCGCCCGGCGCAGGGCCTCGCGCTGGTCCTCGACGAACAGCAGGAGCGTGCCGCGCTCGTCTCCCGCGATTTCCTGGGTGGGGTGTGCCATGACCGACCGCCTTCGCCGTGGTGGTGTGCGGGGGTCGTCCCCCGCTGACACCCAACACGCTACGAGCCTTTGCGGTCAGCTTCTGTCCTTGATCGGCCCTAGAACGGGAAAGTCGTCCGGCCGTGCTGGATGGAGATCCACTTCTGGGTGGTGAAGGCCTCGACGGTGGCCTCGCCGCCCAGCCGGCCCAGTCCCGAGTCCTTCTCCCCGCCGAAGGCGGTCAGCGGCTCGTCGCCGATGGTGGAGTCGTTGACGTGGATCATCCCGGTCTCGACGCGCTGCGCGAAGCGGACCCCGCGCTCCACGTCGCGGGTGTGCACCGCGCCGCTGAGCCCGTACGGGGTGGCGTTGGCCAGGCGTACGGCCTCGTCCTCGCCGTCGAAGACCACCAGCAGGGCGACGGGGCCGAAGATCTCCTGGCCCAGCAGCGGGGAGTCCTCGGGCAGGTCGGCCAGCACGGTCGGCTCGACCAGGTTGCCGCGCGTGGAACCCCGTACGAGGGCCTTCGCCCCGGACTCGACGGCGCGGTCCACGAGGGCGGTCAGGGCGTCGGCCTGGAAGGAGTTGATCAGCGGGCCGATGTGGGTGTCGGCCTCGCGCGGGTCGCCGGTCTTCAGGGCGCGGACCCGGGCGGTGAACTTCTCGGTGAACTCCTCGGCGACGGAGGCGTCCACCAGGATCCGGTTGGCCGCCATGCAGACCTGGCCCTGGAAGACGAAGCGGCTGAAGACGGCCGCGTCCACCGCGTAGTCGACGTCGGCGTCGTCGAGGACGACCAGGGCGCTGTTGCCGCTGAGCTCCAGGACGGTCCGCTTGAAGTGGCGGGCGGCGACGGCGCCGACGTGCCGGCCGGTGCGGTCGGAGCCGGCGAAGGAGATGACCTTCGGGACGGGGTGGGTGAGGATCGCGTCGCCTATCTCGGCGATGTCCGTGACCAGCACGTTCAGCAGTCCCGCGGGCAGGCCCGCGTCCTCGAAGATCTTGGCGATGAACCCGCCGCCGGAGACCGGGGCGTTCTGGTTGGGCTTGATGACGACGGCGTTGCCGAGCGCGAGCGCGGGGGCGACCGACTTCAGGGTCACCAGGAGCGGGAAGTTGAAGGGGCTGATCACGGCGACGACGCCGACGGGCAGGCGCTGGACCCGGTTCTCCTTGCCCGCGACCGGCGAGGGCAGGATGCGGCCCTCGGGGCGGACGGCCAGCTGGATCGCCTCGCGCAGGAACTCCATCGCGAGGTGGACCTCGTACTCGGCCTTGGGACGGGTCCCGCCGAGCTCGTCGATCATGACCTCGACGATTTCCTTGCGGCGCTCCTCGGTGATCTGCAGGGCGCGCTCCAGGACGGTGCGTCTCGCGTAGGGGCTGGTGGCGGCCCAGTCGCGCTGGGCCCGCTCGGCCGCGCGGTAGGCCCGGTCGACCTGCTCGACCGTGGCCACGGTGACGGCCGCGAGTTTCTCCCCGTTGTACGGGTTGACGTCGATGATGTCCCACGAACCGGTGCCGGCCAGCCATTCGCCGTCTATGTACTGGTGAGCCAGGTCGGTGAATATGGACATGCCATCCCTTACTGCGAGCGCGCACCCTTGCGCTGCACCGGAGACCGATCGTTCTTCGTCGAACACTGATCAGACGTCATAGTACGTGCGGATCAGGACAGTTGGAGCAGTCCGCGCAGGAGATCCCGGGTCTGGTCGGGGTCGGGGCAGTCGGCCTGGAGCCGCTCCATCGCCCGTGCGTACTGCGCCACTTCCTCCTCCTTGTCCAGGTAGAGCGCACTGGTGAGCTGTTCCAGATAGACGATGTCCTGGAGGTCGGACTCGGGGAAGCGCAGCAGGGTGAAGGCGCCGCTCTCGCCGGCGTGGCCGCCGAAGGAGAAGGGCATCACCTGGAGCCGCACGTTGGGCCGCTGGCTGATCTCGATCAGGTGTTCCAGCTGGCCGCGCATCACGTCGCGGTCGCCGTACGGGCGGCGCAGCGCGGCCTCGTCGAGGACAGCGTGGAAGACGGGGGCGTTCTCGGAGACGAGGACCTTCTGTCGCTCCAGGCGCAGGGCGACGCGGCGGTCGATCTCGGCGGGCGAGGCCTTGGGCATGCCGCGCTTGACGACGGCCTGGGCGTAGGCCTCGGTCTGCAGGAGGCCGTGGACGAACTGGACCTCGTAGATACGGATGAGGGAGGCGGCGCCCTCCAGTCCGATGTAGGTCTGGAACCATCCGGGGAGCACGTCGCCGTAACTGTGCCACCAGCCGGCCGCGTTGGCCTCGCGGACCAGTCCCAGCAGGGACTCCCGCTCGGCGCCGTCGGTGACCCCGTAGAGGGTCAGGAGGTCTTCGACGTCCCTGGCCTTGAAGCTCACCCTTCCCAACTCCAAGCGGCTGATCTTCGATTCGGATGCGCGGATCGAGTAGCCGGCCGCCTCACGGGTGATGCCGCGGGATTCTCGGAGTCGCCTGAGCTGTGAGCCCAGGAGGATGCGGCGCACCACAGAACCGCTGGCTTCTGCGGTCACTAGTCCTGCCCTCCCCATCGCAATGGTGTGCGCGTGGTGTGCGCGTGCCTCGGCGGGGCCCCCGTATCCCCGGTGCCGCAGTCTGCCACCAAAACGCATCGGCCCGTACTCGTTCTGTAACGGAATCCGGCGTCCCGGAAAAGAAGTCCGTAAGTATGCGTAGGAAGAAATGAGCAAGAACCGTCACGGGAGTGGACAGGTCCGGCGCGTGCACGTGCATCTGCCCTTGCATCCGGCTTCGGCATTCGGAACGATGGTGCCGCGCACCTGCGTGCTCTTCGCGCCGGCGCCGGACCCACCCCGCAGTTCTCTTTGGCCGAAGCCGACCGCTTCGTCCGCGAATCCCGGGAGTGCCTCGCATGGGGACGATTGGATCGGTCATGCTCGAGCCGTTACGGCAGGGGCTGCCCCCGGTCGATCCCACGGCTGTCTCCGGGTCCGCCTCCTGCGCCCTGCCGGCCCGCTTCGAAGCGGTGCGGGGCGCCCGCACCTTCACCAGATCGACCTTGTCCCAGTGGGGCCTGGACGACCGCTTCGACGACGTCGCGCTGGTGGTCTCCGAGCTCGTCACCAACGCGCTGCGGCACGCCCTGCCCGACGACGCGCGGCCCTGCCCGGCCGAGCAGCCGGAGTCTGCGGCGGTACGGCTGCACCTGATGCGGTGGAGCACCCGGCTGGTGTGCGCGGTGCGGGACCCGAGCGAGGACCGGCCGGGGGGCTCGTTCGCGCCGGAGCGCACGGAGCAGAACTGCGATCTGGAGTCGGGGCGCGGGCTGTTCCTCGTCGACGCCTACAGCGACAGCTGGGGCTGGCACCCGCTCGCGGGGCGGCTGACCGGCAAGGTGGTCTGGGCGCTGTTCCTGCTCCCGGACTGACCGCGCGGCGCGGGGCTTATCACGCGGGGCTCACTCCTGCACGACTGGCCGGGCCTGATCCTTTCGATCAGTCCCGGCCAGTGCACGTGCATGGCTTGATCCACATGGCGCTGTTCGTTCAGCCGATCAGATGGTCGAACTCGCCGTCCTTGACGCCCAGCAGCAGCGCCTCTATCTCGGCCGGTGTGTAGACGAGCGCCGGACCGTCGGGGAACCGCGAGTTGCGCATGGCGACGTCGCCGCCGGGCAGTTTGGCGAACTCCACGCAGGATCCCTGCGAGTTGCTGTGTCTGCTCTTCTGCCAGGTCAGCTCATACAAGGAAGTGAGTTCTGCAGCTGCCGTCCCGTTGTACGCGTGGTCCACAGGAAGCCCCCGATAGTGCAGATGTCAACTCCACCGGATCATAGCTCTGTTCATCACCGCATGCATGGGCAGATGCACGTGCACGCGGGGTGCGTCCATGGTCACTGTCAGGGGCGGAGGGCCTGCGAGACCTCGTCCAACGAGGCCGGCAGGCACTCCGCCGCCTGGCGTACGACGCCCGATTCCGCGACTCGGTTCCGGCGGTGGGGTGGCGGCCTTACGGCAGGGAGGGCCGCTTGCCGCCCATGTGCGCGGCATCGGCGGCCGCGGTGCCGTCCTCCCAGCCGGCGTGGTCGCTCGCCCCGCGCAGCCGTGTGGTCGTGGTCCGCGGGAACATCTCCTCGGCCCGGGCGCCGACCGCCACGTCCCGGGCCACCAGCGCGGGCAGGTAGTCCGGGGCCTCGGCGGCCGTGTGCTCGGCGGTCTCGGCGAGGCGCCGGCCGAGCCGGCTGGCGTACGCGAGCAGGAACGACTGCCTGAAGGTCTTCGTCCGCTTGCGCCCGCCGGCCCGCTGGGCGGCCTCGGCCCGCGTCATGGCGGCCGTGCCCTGGACGAGCAGCGAGGTGTACAGCAGCTCGACGGCCTCCAGATCGCTCTCGAAGCCGACCACGGTCGAGAACTCGAAGGCGCTGTTCCACACCGCCCGGCAGCGGTTGGCGGTGGCCACCGCGTCCAGCAGGACCGCCTTGGCCTCCTCGTACGGGGGCTCCACCCCGATCCGGCAGGCCCCGGGCACCTGCGCCGGCCCGCCGCCGCGGACGGCGAGCAGCGCCTCGTCCACCGTGTGCCGCGCCATCAGCTCCTGCGCCTTGGAGCTGAGCGCCTCGGCCTCCTCCGGGTAGGTGGTCGCCTCGGCCTTGGCCAGCAGGGCCCGGATCCGTCCGAGCATCCGCGGCTCGATGTGCGCGTGCTCCAGGGCGTCCCCGGCCGGGTCCCCCGGAACGGGTCCGACCGGCTCGATGGACGGCAGCCGGACCAGCAGCCGGTACAGCTCCAGGACGGCGGTGGCCAGGGTGAACCGGTCGGCCCGTTCGCGGCGCGCGAGCGCCTCCGCGTACGCCTCGTCCCCGGACCACCACGCCTCCCCGGCCCCCCAGCCGTCGGGCAGCCGCGCGTACCGCCGGGCCTCGGCGGCGATCACGTCTCCGGCCACCCGCAGGTGCACCTCGTCCAGGTCCCGCCGCACGAGCCGCAGCACGTCGGCGGGCCGCCACCCCCGCTCCCAGGCCCGCCGTACGAACCCCTCGCCGCGCACGAGCAGCTCCCGCCCGACCCCGCCCCACGCCGCACCGTCGGCGGCGAGCACGGAGGCCCCGGCGTCGAGCCCGGCGTCGTGCTGGGCGTACAGGGCGGCCTCGAAGGCCCGGTCGACGATCTCGGCACACTGACTCACCCCTTCAGCTTTACATGGGTCCCAGAAGGGGTGACGCGTCGGACGGGGCACTGTCAGAGCCCGGTGGGACACTCGCACTCGTGAGCGACCACCCCACCACCCCCTGGGCCCTCGCCGAAGACGCCGACGGCCAGTGGCACGCCACGCCCCTCCTGCCCCCGGACGCCCGGCGCACCGTCACGGCCGCAACCCCCGCGGAAGCCATCCGCTCCGCCCCCGCCGGCACCCGCTGGATCTGGCGGTCCACCGCCGCGGTCTACCCCCGCCTCCTCGCCGCCGGCACCCGCGTCGAGCGGTGCTACGACATCGAGGACGCCGAGCTGCTGCTCCTCGCCCACGAGGGCCGCTACGGGGAGCCCCGCTCGGCGGCGGCCGCCTGGGCCCGGCTCAACAACGCCCCCGTCCCCCCGGACCCCCCGCAGCGCGCCGCCGAGCCGGCCCGCGCGGCCGCGCAGGACTCCCTCTTCGACGTCGACCCGCAGACCGCCGCGCCCCTGCCCCTCGACGCCCTGCTCGCCGTCCACGCCGACCAGGCCCGCCGGACCGCCGCCACCGCCCACCCCGACCGGATGCGGCTGCTCACCGCCTCCGAGTCGGCCGCTTTCCTCATCGCCGCCGAGATGCACCACGCGGGCCTGCCCTGGCGGGCCGACGTGCACCGCGCCCTGCTGACCGAGCTGCTCGGCGAGCGCTACGCGGGCGGGGGCGAGCCCCGCCGGCTCGCCGAGCTCACCGACCGGATCTCCGCCGCCTTCGGCCGCCGCGTCCGCCCCGAGCTGCCCGCCGACGTCATCAAGGCCTTCGCCGAAGCCGGGATCAGGCTCACGTCGACCCGCCGCTGGGCGATCCAGGAGATCGACCACCCCGCCGTCGCTCCGCTCCTGGAGTACAAGAAGCTGTACCGGATCTACACCGCCCACGGCTGGTCCTGGCTCGCGGACTGGGTGCGCGACGGCCGGTTCCGCCCCGAGTTCGTCCCCGGCGGCACCCTCACCGGCCGCTGGGTCACCAACGGCGGCGGGGCCCTGCAGATCCCCAAGGTGATCCGCCGGGCGGTCGTCGCGGACCCCGGCTGGCGGCTGGTCGTCGCCGACGCCGACCAGATGGAACCGCGCGTCCTGGCCGCGATCTCCCGCGACCCGGCCTTCATGGAGGTGGCCGGCCGCCCCGAGGACCTCTACACGGCCGTCTCACGCCAGGGCTTCTCCGGCGACCGGGAGAAGGCCAAGATCGCCGTGCTCGGCGCCGTCTACGGGCAGACCTCCGGAGACGGCCTGAAGAACCTCGCCGCGCTGCGCCGCCGCTTCCCCCGCGCCGTCGCGTACGTGGACGACGCGGCCCGGGCGGGCGAGGAGGGCCGGCTCGTCCGGACCTGGCTGGGCCGCACCTGCCCGCCCCCGGCCGGTGCCGCCGACGCCGACGAGGCCGGCATCCCGCAGGAACCGGAGCGCGCGGACTCGGAGCGCGCGGGGTGGACGCCGAGTTACGCCTCGGCCGACACCCGCGCCCGCGGCCGGTTCACCCGTAACTTCGTGGTGCAGGGCAGCGCCGCCGACTGGGCGCTGCTGATGCTCGCGGCGCTGCGCCAGGCCACCGCCGGGATGCGGGCCGAGCTGGTGTTCTTCCAGCACGACGAGGTGATCGTGCACTGCCCCGCCGAGGAGGCGGAGGCCGTCGCCGGGGCGATCCGCGCGGCCGGCGACCGGGCGGGCCGGATCGCTTTCGGGGACACCCCGGTCCGCTTCCCGTTCACCACGGCGGTCGTGGAGTGCTACGCCGACGCCAAGTGATGCGTGCCGCCGTCAGCCGAGGTCGTGGAAGTACACGTGGAACTCCTCGCGCACGAAGCCCTCGGACTCGTACAGCCCCTGCGCGATGTGGTTGTCGTACGCGGTCTCCAGCTGCACCCCGGCCACTCCGGCCTCCCGCGCCCGGCGCAGCACCTCGCGCAGCAGCGCCCGGCCCGCCCCGGTACGGCGGCCGGCAGGGGCGACGTACAGGTCGTTGAGGATCCACGCCGTGCGCAGGCTGAGGGAGGAGAAGGCCTGGTAGACCTGTGCGAAGCCGACCGTGCCGGGGACGCCGGGCGCGTCCGCCAGCAGCACCAGCGACTCCCCCTTGGCGATGCGTTCCGCGAGGAACTCCCTGGGCGCGGCCGGGTCCGTGGCCGTCACCTCGTAGAAGTCGAGGTAGCCGCGGAAGAGTTCCGCGGCCGTGTCCAGGTCCGCCTCCCCCGCCACCCGGAGCACGACCCCGGAACCCTCGTCCGTGACCGCCCCGCCGATGCCGTCGCCGCCACGGGTCTCCACTGAACCGAACATGCGCGCCTCCTTGATCCACTCGTGGGTCCGGGGTCCATTGTCGTCGCCGGAATCACGGTGCCCGCGTAAACGACGAAAGCCAGGTCAGACGAAGTCTGACCTGGCTTTCAACCGAGCCGCCTTCGGGATTCGAACCCGAGACCTACGCATTACGAGTGCGTTGCTCTGGCCAACTGAGCTAAGGCGGCACCGCTGGGAAGACAAGGATTCCCCCGTACGGAGGCTCTCATCAGCAGCGTCGCCAAGTCTACAGGGTTAAATCCGATGCCCCGAACCAGGTCCGGGCCGGGGGGTCAGCAGCGTTTGCCCGGGGCCGGGGGGCTGCCCTCCAGGAGGTAGTGGTTGATCGCCGTGTCGATGCAGTCGCTGCCCCGGCCGTACGCCGTGTGGCCGTCGCCGTCGTAGGTGAGGAGGGTGCCCGAGTCGAGCTGGTCCGCCAGGGACTGGGCCCACTTGTACGGGGTCGCCGGGTCGCGGGTAGTGCCGACCACCACGATCGGGGCCGCGCCGCGGGCCGTCAGGGGCTTCGGCGTGCCCGTGGCCTTCACAGGCCAGTACGTGCAGTTCAGCGTGGCCCAGGCCAGCCCGTCGCCGAACACCGGCGAGGCCTTCTCGAAGGAGGGCAGCGCGGCGTCCACCGCCTCCGGGCCGCTGAAGGCCGCGGGCTGGTCCAGGCAGTTCACGGCGGCGTTCGCGGACATCAGGTTCGCGTACTTTCCGTCCGGCTCGCGCTCGTAGTAGCTGTCGGCGAGGGCCAGCAGGCCGGCGCCGTCGCCGTTCATCGCTTCCGTGAGGGCCTCGCGCAGGTGCGGCCAGGCGCTCTCGTCGTACAGGGCCGCGATCACGCCGGTCGTCGCGAGGGACTCGCCCAGCGGGCGCGCCGGGTCGCCGGAGGGGGCCGGCTGGGCGTCCACCTTGCGGAAGAAGTCCTTCAGGCGGCGCCCCTGCTCCTCCGGCCCGCCCTTGCCCAGCGGGCAGTCGGCCTGCTGCGCGCAGTCCTTCGTGAAGGAGCGGAAGGCCGTCTCGAAGCCCGCCGTCTGGTCGCGGCTGAGGTCGAGCGCCGGCCGCGAGGGGTCCATGGCGCCGTCCAGGACCAGCCGGCCCACCCGGTCCGGGAAGAGGTCCGCGTACGTGGCGCCGAGGAAGGTGCCGTAGGAGGCTCCGACGTAGTTCAGCTTCTCGTCGCCCAGGACGGCGCGCAGCATGTCCATGTCGCGGGCGGCGTCCGCGGTGGAGACGTGCGGCAGGACCCGCGCCGAACGCTGCTCGCAGCCCGCCGCGAACTCCTTGAACGCCGCCACCAGCCGGGCCCGTTCCGCCTGGTCGTCCGGGGTCTGGTCCACCTGGGTGAACCGGTCCATCGCCGGGCCGTTCAGGCACTCCACCGGGCTGCTGCGGGAGACCCCGCGCGGGTCGAAGGAGACCATGTCATAGCGGGCGCGCACCGGCGCCGGGTAGCCGATGCCCGCGTACGCCTGCAGGTAGCCGATGCCGGAGCCGCCGGGGCCGCCCGGGTTGACCAGCAGGGAGCCGAGCTTCTTGCCCGGGCCGGTGGCGGTGCGGCGGGCCACCGCGATGTCCACGTCCTGGCCGGACCCGGGCTTCGCGTAGTCCAGCGGCGCCTTCATCGTGGCGCACTGGAAGCCCTCGACACCGCAGTCGCGCCAGTTCAGCTTCTGCCCGTAGTACGGGCGCAGCCCGGCCGGGACCGGGGACGGCTCGGCCGATGCCGAGGCCACGTCCGGGCCCCCGGACGTGCAGCCGGAGAGCAGCAGCCCGGCCGCTGCGATCACGGTCCCGGTGGTACGCAGCAGTCGCCTGGTGTCCATGCGGTGAGCGTACGTCCTGCCGCGGCCCCTGTCCGTCGGCCACCGCCCGGGCGGCCGTCTGCCTACCGGGAGCGGGCCCGCCGCCCGGCTGACCGTGCGGTCTCCCGCGCGGACGGCCCGGGACCGCTCGTACGGGTGAACCGGTCAGCCGGCGCGCAGGGCCATCGTCATGGCCTCCACCGCCAGGAGCGGGGCCACGTTCCGGTCGAGGGCCTCTCGGCAGGCGATGATCGCCTCGATGCGCCGCAGCGTCCGCTCGGGGCCCGAGGCGCGGGCTATCCGGTCGAGGTCGGGGCGCATGTCCTCGTTGGCGATGGCCAGGGAGGAGCCGAGCTGGAGGGCCAGGACGTCCCGGTAGAAGCCCGTCAGGTCGGTGAGGGCGAGGTCGAGGCTGTCGCGCTGGGTGCGGGTGCGGCGGCGCTTCTGGCGGTCCTCCAGCTCCTTCATCACCCCGGCCGTACCGCGCGGCAGCCGGCCGCCGGCGCCCGTCCCGGCGCCGAGCGCGGCCCTCAGCTCCTCGGTCTCCTTGGTGTCGACCTCCTCGGCGACCTGCTTGGCGTCCTCGGCGGCGGCGTCGACGAGCTCCTGCGCGGCCTTGAGGCAGCCGCCCACGTCGTCCACCCGCAGGGGGAGCTTCAGCACGGCGGCGCGGCGGGAGCGGGCGTCCGCGTCGGTGGCGAGCCGGCGGGCCCGGTCGATGTGCCCCTGGGTGGCGCGGGCGGCGGCCGCGGCGGCGGCCGGCTCGACGCCGTCACGCCGCACCAGCACCTCGGCCACCGCCGCCACCGACGGGGTGGTCAGGGTGAGGTGCCGGCAGCGGGAGCGGATGGTGGGCAGGACGTCCTCCAGCGAGGGCGCGCACAGCAGCCACACGGTGCGCGGGGCGGGCTCCTCCACGGCCTTCAGCAGGACGTTGCCGGCGCCCTCGGTGAGCCGGTCGGCGTCCTCCATGACGATGACCTGCCAGCGGCCCACGGCCGGCGAGAGCTGGGCCCGGCGGACCAGGTCGCGGGTCTCCTTCACACCGATCGACAGCAGGTCGGTGCGGACGATCTCCACGTCGGCGTGCGTCCCGGCCATGGTGGTGTGGCAGCCGTCGCAGAACCCGCAGCCCGGTTCGCCGCCGAGGGCGCGGTCCGGGCTGACGCACTGCAGGGCCGCCGCGAAGGCGCGGGCGGCGGTGGCCCGGCCGGAGCCCGGCGGGCCGGTGAACAGCCAGGCGTGGGTCATCTTGGAGCCGGGCGGCAGCGGCCGGCCCTCGGTGGCGGCCGTCACCAGGGCGTCGGCGTCACGGGCGGCGGCGGCCAGCTGCGCGTGCACCCGCTCCTGTCCCACCAGGTCGTCCCACACGGGCATCCCGCCCACCGCCTTTCACCGTCCGTAGATGCCGTGCACCTGCCTGCTCACATTGTGGCGCGCGCCACCGACAATCCCGTCCCGGGCGCGGGGCACGCGCCCCGCCGGGTCAGCGGCGGCGGCGCCGGCCGCCCCGCTCGCCCTCGTCGCCGCGGTCGTCCGCGTCGTCCGGGCGCGGGCCCAGCAGCTCGTCCGCCAGGGTCGGCAGGTCGTCCATCGGGGTCGCCTCGGCCCAGTCGGACGGGGCCCTGCGCGGCCGGCCGTCGTCCCCGAAGACCGGGAGCTCGCGGGTCACGTCGTTCCCCGAGTCCCGGAATATCCCCGGCGGCACCCGGTCGGCCGGGGGTTCCTGGGTGTGCGGGGCGGTCGGGCGCTCCGCCGGCCGGGTCCGCCCGCCCGGTGCGGCGGGGGCCGGACCGTCGGGCCGTACGGCGGGCAGGACCGCCGTCTCGTCCGCCGCGGACGGGTCGATCTTGGGTACCGGAACCGTCTGCGTCACGTCGTCCGGCCGGACCACGCGGCGCACCATCGGCGTCTCGACGGTGACGGCCTCGTCGGCCGGAACCGGGTCGACGGGGTCCTTGCTCATCACGACCTTGGGCGCGGACGCCGCAGGGGCCTCCGGGGCCTTCGGAGCCGCGGCGGCGGCTGCCGCGGCGGCGGCCGAGGCCTCCGCCAGCCGGCGCGCCTCCTCCGCCCGCAGCAGGGCCTCCTCGGCCCGCCGCTGCTTCTCCCGCCGGCGCTCCTCCGCCTCGGCCTTCAGCCGGGCCTCCTCCGCCTCCTGGAGCCGGATCCGCTCCAGCTCGGCGGCGCGGGCCCGTTCCTCTGCCTCCGCGCGCAGCCGCTCGGCCTCGGCCCGGGCCCGGGCCTCCTCCTCGGCCCTGCGCCGCTCCTCCTCGGCCTTCAGCCGGGCCTCCTCCGCCTTGCGGGCGGCCTCCTCCTCGGCCAGCCGGCGCGCCTCGGCGGCCTCCTGCTCGGCCCTGATCCGGGCCTCCTCGGCCTCGCGGGCCAGGCGGGCCTCCTCCTCAGCCTTCAGCCGGGCTTCCTCCGCCTTGCGGGCGGCCTCTTCCTCGGCCTTGCGCCGGGCCTCCTCCTCGGCGAGCCGGCGGGCCTCCAGCTGCGCGGCCACCTCGGCCTCCGACAGCGGGAGCATCCGGTCCAGGCGGTGGCGTACGACGGTGGTCACCGAGCCGGGGTCCTGGCCGGCGTCGACCACCAGGTAGCGGCCGGGGTCGGCGGCGGCGAGCGTCAGGAAGCCGGAGCGCACCCGCTGGTGGAACTCGGTCGGCTCGGACTCCAGCCGGTCGGGCGCCTCCGTGAAGCGCTCCCGCGCGGTCTCCGGGGAGACGTCGAGCAGCACGGTCAGGTTCGGGACCAGTCCGTCCGTGGCCCAGCGCGAGATCCGGGCGATCTCGGTCGGGGAGAGGTCGCGTCCGGCGCCCTGGTAGGCCACCGAGGAGTCGATGTAGCGGTCGGAGATGACCACGGCGCCCCGCTCCAGGGCGGGCCGGACCACCGTGTCGACGTGCTCCGCGCGGTCGGCGGCGTACAGCAGCGCCTCGGCGCGGTTCGACAGTCCGGCGGAGGAGACGTCCAGCAGGATCGAGCGGAGCCGCTTTCCGACCGGGGTGGCGCCCGGCTCCCGGGTCACGACGACCTCGTGGCCCTTGCTCCGTATCCAGTCGGCCAGCGCCTCGGCCTGGGTGGACTTGCCGGCGCCGTCGCCGCCCTCCAGGGCGATGAAGAAGCCGGTCGCGGACGGGGCCTGTACGGGTTCCCCGCCGCGCAGCGCCTCGCGCAGGTCGCGGCGCAGCGGTACGCCGCCGCGGTCGTCGGCCTTGGTGAGCACGATGACGGCGGCGGGCAGCAGCAGCGCGCCGACCAGCATCAGGGTGTAGGCGGCGCCGCCGTGGGCGAGGACGACCTGGCCGCCGCCCAGCCGGTGCGGTCCGATCGCGGCGGCCAGCAGCGGGGCGGCCACCGCCCCGACGGCCACGGCCACCCGGACCACGGCCTGCAGGTGCTCGGTGACGCGGGCCCGGCGGAACTCCTCGGTCTCCTGGTCGAGCAGGGTGTGGCCGGTGTTGGCGGCGACCCCCGCCGCGGTGCCCGCGAGCAGCGCGAGGAAGAGCACGGTGGCGGTGTCCCGGACCAGCCCGGTCAGCAGCAGCGCCAGCCCGGCGACCGCCATGGCCAGGGCCAGCAGCCGGCGCCGCGACAGTGCGGGCAGCACCTTGCCGGCCTGGGCGGCGCGGATCCCGGCGGCGGTGCCGCCGACGAGGGCGAGCACCATCAGGGCGTACGAGGACGGTCCGCCGCCCAGGTCGAAGGCGTGCAGCACGGCGACGGAGGCGGCGCAGGCCACGGCTCCGGCGACGGCGGCGCAGGCCAGCACCAGCAGCGGGATCGCGCCCGTACGGCCCTTCTCGGGCCGGTCGCCGGCCCGGGGGGCCCGCAGCCCCTCCAGCGGGGACCGCGGCCGCGGGGTCTTCACGGCGGGCAGCGTCAGCGGGAGCAGCAGCGAGACGGACGCGGCGAACAGGCCGGCGGCGACGTACGAGCCCAGCGCCGACTGGTTCGCGGCGAACCAGTCCACGCCCAGGCCCAGCAGCCGCCCGACCAGGGTCGCGGCGAGCAGGGCGGCGGCCGCGGCGGGCATCGCCGCGAAGGCCGTGCGCAGGCTGAGGCGGCGCAGGGAGTCGAGGTGGTCCGGGAGCGGGCGTACGGTCGCCCCCTCCGGCGGCGGGGCGGGCAGCAGCGCGGGCGCGGCGCTCTCCTTGGCCAGGGTCCACACCCGGTCGGCGGCGCCGGAGACGAAGACGGTGGCCAGCAGCGCGATCGTGGCGTGCGCGGGGATCCAGTCGAGCCACAGCGGGGCGACGACGAACAGCACGATCCGCAGCGCGTCGGCGCCGACCATCGTCCAGCGGCGGTCGAGCTTCCCCGCGGGGGCGGTGAGCTGGGCCAGCGGGCCGAGCAGGACCGCGCCGAACAGGGCGGTGGCGAGGACGCGCACCCCGAAGACGGCGGCGACGGCGAAGGCGGCGCCCCAGTATCCGGTGCCGAAGAGGCCGCCGGTGGTGGTCGTGACGGTCGCCTGGAGGGTCAGCAGGACGAGGACCAGCAGGGCGAGGGCGTCACCGATGCCGCTCACCAGCTGGGCGCTCCACAGACGGCGCAGCCCGGGGGTGCGCAGCAGGGCGCGCACCGCTCGCTCGCGGGAGTCCGCGGCTAGGGCTTCGTCGTAGAGGGGGTTCTCGGAGGCGGTCACGACCGTTGGCTGCTCGGCTCGCGTCATCCGCCCAGCCTATCCGCTGCGCTGAGCCGCTGGCGTGGCCTGTGGACGGGGCCCGGTGTGACCCCGCACCCACCTTCCGGGACGCCGCTGCGCGGGCGGGGCGGGGACAGGCCCCGCCCCGGGCGACTACTCGTCCGCCGGAGCGGCCGCCGCCTTCTTCGCCGCCGCCGTCGTCTTCTTCGCGGCGGTCGTCTTCTTGGCCGCCGTCGTCTTCTTGGCGGCGGTCGTCTTCTTCGCCGCCGTGGCCTTCTTGGCCGGGGCCTTCTTCGCCGTCTTCTTCGCCGGCGCCTTCGCCCGCTTCTCCGCCAGCAGCTCGTAGCCCCGCTCCGGCGTGATCGTCTCGACGTCGTCGTCCCGCCGCAGCGTCGCGTTCGTCTCGCCGTCCGTCACGTACGGCCCGAAGCGGCCGTCCTTGACGACCACCGGCTTCTCGCTGACCGGGTCCGTGCCCAGCTCCTTCAGCGGCGGCTTGGCCGCCGCCCGGCCGCGCTGCTTGGGCTGCGCGTAGATGGCGAGGGCCTCGTCCAGGGTGATCGAGAACAGCTGGTCCTCGGTCTCCAGGGACCGCGAGTCCGTGCCCTTCTTCAGGTACGGCCCGTAGCGGCCGTTCTGGGCCGTGATCTCCACACCCTCCGCGTCCACGCCGACCACGCGCGGCAGCGACATCAGCCTGAGGGCGTCGTCGAGGGTGACCGTGTCCAGGGACATGGACTTGAAGAGCGAGGCCGTCCGCGGCTTGACCGCGTTCTTGCCCGTCTTCGGCGTGCCCTCGGGCAGGATCTCCGTCACGTACGGCCCGTAGCGACCGTCCTTCGCGACGATTTCGTTCCCGCTCACCGGGTCCTTGCCCAGCTCGAACTCGCCGCTCGGCTTCGCGAACAGCTCCTCCGCGTACTGGACGGTCAGCTCGTCGGGCGCCAGGTCGTCCGGCACGTCGGCCCGCTGGTGGCCCTCCGCGTCCTTCTCACCGCGCTCGACGTACGGCCCGTAGCGGCCGACGCGCAGCACGATGCCCTCGCCGACCGGGAAGGAGGAGATCTCCCGGGCGTCGATCGCACCGAGGTCCGTGACCAGCTCCTTCAGGCCGCCCAGGTGGTCGCCGCCGGCCGGCACGACCTCCGAGGCCTCCTCGGAGCCGAAGTAGAACCGCTTCAGCCACGGCACGGACTGGGCCTCGCCCCGCGCGATGCGGTCGAGGTCGTCCTCCATCTTGGCGGTGAAGTCGTAGTCGACGAGCCGGCCGAAGTGGGTCTCCAGCAGGTTCACGACGGCGAAGGACAGGAAGGACGGGACGAGCGCCGTGCCCTTCTTGAAGACGTAGCCGCGGTCGAGGATCGTGCCGATGATCGACGCGTACGTCGACGGGCGGCCGATCTCCCGCTCCTCCAGCTCCTTGACCAGCGAGGCCTCGGTGTAGCGGGCCGGGGGCTTGGTCGCGTGGCCGTCGGCGGTGATCTCCTCGGCGGTCAGCGCGTCGCCCTCGGCTACCTGCGGCAGCCGGCGCTCGCGGTCGTCGAGCTCGGCGTTCGGGTCGTCCGCGCCCTCCACGTAGGCCTTCATGAAGCCGTGGAAGGTGATGGTCTTGCCGGAGGCGCTGAACTCGGCGTCACGCCCGTCGGCCGCCCGGCCGCCGATCTTCACGGTGACCGAGTTGCCGGTCGCGTCCTTCATCTGGGAGGCGACGGTCCGCTTCCAGATCAGCTCGTACAGGCGGAACTGGTCGCCGGTCAGACCCGTCTCGGCGGGGGTGCGGAAACGATCACCCGAAGGCCTGATCGCCTCGTGCGCCTCCTGCGCGTTCTTGACCTTGCCCGCGTAGACGCGCGGCTTCTCCGGCAGGTAGTCGGCCCCGTAGAGCTGCGTGACCTGGGCGCGCGCCGCCGTCACCGCGGTGTCGGAGAGCGTGGTGGAGTCCGTACGCATGTAGGTGATGAAGCCGTTCTCGTACAGCTTCTGCGCCACCTGCATCGTCGCCTTCGCGCCGAAGCCCAGCTTGCGCGAGGCCTCCTGCTGGAGGGTCGTCGTGCGGAACGGGGCGTACGGGGAGCGGCGGTACGGCTTGGACTCGACCGAGCGGACGGCGAAGTCGGCGCCCTGCAGCGCGGCGGCGAGCGCCCGCGCGCCGGCCTCGTCGAGGTGCAGCACCTCACCCTTGAGCTGCCCGTTCGGGCCGAAGTCGCGGCCCTGCGCCACGCGCTTGCCGTCCACCGTGTTCAGGCGGGCGACCAGGGACGACGGGTCGGAAGCGTCACCGGCGCGGCCGGTGCCGAAGGTGCCGGTCAGGTCCCAGTACTCGGCGGAGCGGAAGGCGATGCGCTCGCGCTCGCGCTCGACGACGAGACGGGTGGCGACGGACTGGACGCGGCCGGCCGACAGCCGCGGCATGACCTTCTTCCACAGGACCGGCGAGACCTCGTAGCCGTAGAGGCGGTCGAGGATGCGGCGGGTCTCCTGGGCGTCGACCATGCGCTGGTTCAGCTCGCGCGGGTTGGCGACGGCGTCCCGGATGGCGTCCTTGGTGATCTCGTGGAAGACCATCCGGTGGACGGGGACCTTGGGCTTGAGGACTTCCTGCAGGTGCCACGCGATGGCTTCGCCCTCGCGGTCCTCATCGGTGGCGAGGAAGAGTTCGTCGGACTCGGCCAGCAGGTCCTTGAGCTTCCTGACCTGCGCCTTCTTGTCCGCGTTGACCACATAGATCGGCGCGAAGTCGTGCTCGACGTCCACGCCGAGGCGGCGGACCTCGCCGGTGTACTTGTCGGGGACCTCGGCGGCGCCGTTCGGGAGGTCGCGAATGTGCCCGACGCTCGCCTCGACGACGTATCCCGGGCCGAGGTAGCCCTTGATCGTCTTCGCCTTGGCAGGGGACTCGACGATGACGAGTCGGCGGCCGCCCTTTGCGGTCTCGCTAGTCGGGGACAACTTGGCTCTTCTCTCCGGTCGGCACTCGGTCGCAGTACGGCGACGCTGCGGAGTGTGACGGTACAACCCGCCCCCGTGTCAAACGGCACAAGCCCGCAACGGCCACTCGAACGGTAACCCGACAAGTGCCATTTCTGCCGCCCGGATGCCGCGCCGGACCCCTCCCGGTCACCGGGCCGAGTGGCCTGGGGGCCGTCTGGCCCCGCCCCCGCACCCGCCGCGACGTCGGATTTCACACTCGCCGGAGATCATCGCCGGTCCTCGCCTCAGAACCGCTGGAGGCACCAGACTCCCAGCGCCAGCGACCCCGCGCCGGCGATCAGCGCCACCGGTACGGCCACCGCGGGGCGCACTCCCTCGGCCACCGGCGCGCGACGGCCGGCCCGCGCCCCCGTCCAGACCAGCAGGGCCGCCCCGAACAGCAGGAACACGCCCGCCGAGAACACCGCCGGACCGCGTTCCATGCCGTTCCCCCTCCACCCGGGCCGCTCGGGGGATCCCCCCGAATCCCCCGCCTTCCGGGAGCCTGTCAGCCGTGGGGATACGGTGGGCGAACTCCGGGTTACATCACGGGTTCGCCCGCCGGCGCCGCCGGGGTCCTTCCCGGCAGCGGCTACCGGGAAGGACCCTCCACGGGCTCCAGGAAGCCCTGCTCGACCAGCATCCGGATCGCCTCCGGGGTGCGGTCCCGCAGGAGGACCGGGTCCTCCTCGACCAGCTGGGCGATGGCGTCGAGGATCCGGCCCGCGCTGAGTGAGCCGTCACACACCCCTGCGAAGCCCGCGCCGACCGTGTCCACCTTGGTGGCCCGGCGCATCCCGCGGTGCTGCCGGAGCACCACGTGCTCGGGGTCCTCCGCGCCGGGCGCGCCGACCTGCTCCTGGACGACCTCCTCGGTCAGCTGGAAGTACCCGGCCAGCAGCGCGGCGTCGTCGTGCTCGCGCAGGTAGTCCTGGCGGGCGAAGTGCGCGAGGACAGTCTCGCCGAGCGGCTGTTCCACCGTGTGCGGCCACTCCTCGACCACGATCGAGGGCTCGGCCGCGTCGGTGCGGCGCAGCGTGATCCAGCCGAAGCCGACGGCCTTGGTCTTGCGGGACTCGAACTCGTCGAGCCAGTCCTCGTAGCGCGCCGCGTACTCGGCCGGGTCGGTGCGGTGGTCGCCGGCGTCGCGCAGCCACAGCTCCGCGTACTGCGTCACGTCCTGCACGTCGCGCTGCACGATCCAGGCGTCGCAGCCGCGCGGCACCCAGGAGCGGACCCGGTCGTGCCAGTCCTCGCCCTCGACGTGCTGCCAGTTGCCGAGGAACTGGGCGAACCCGCCCGGGTTGAGGTGGTCCCCCGCCTGCTGGACCAGGGTCCGGCACAGGTCGTCGCCGCCCATCCCGCCGTCGCGGTACGTGAGCCGGGCGCCGGGGGAGATGACGAACGGCGGGTTCGACACGATCAGGTCGTACGTGGCGTCGCCGACGGGCTCGAACAGGGACCCGGTGAGCAGCTCGGCCTCCGGTGCCCCGGACAGCGCGAGCGTCAACCGGGTGAATTCCAGGGCGCGCGGGTTGACGTCGGTGGCGGTGACGCGGGTGGCGTGCTGGGCGGCGTGCAGCGCCTGGATGCCGGATCCGGTGCCGAGGTCGAGGGCCGAGCCGACGGGCGCGCGGACGGTGATCCCGGCCAGGGTGGTGGAGGCGCCGCCGACGCCGAGGACGACGCCCTCCTCGCGGCTGCCGATGCCGCCGGCCCCGCCCACGGCGCAGCCGAGGTCGGAGACGATGAACCAGTCCTCGCCGTCGGGCCCCCCGTACGGGCGCACGTCGACGGTGGCGTGCACCTCGTCGCCCTCCCGCCGCAGCCAGCCGTCGGCGAGGGCGGCCTCGACGGGCAGCGCCCCGGCCGCGTGCACGTGGGGCACGGGGCACTGCAGGAGGAACAGCCGGACCAGGGTCGCGAGCGGGCCGTCGCCGTGGCTGCGGGCGGCGCGCAGGGCGGGGACGGTCTCGCTGCGGGCCAGCGCGGCGTAGGCGGGGGCGCCGAGCAGGTCGAGCAGCCCGTCGGCGGTGAAGCCCGCCGCGAGGAAGGCTTCGCGGAGCTCGGCGGCACGGTCGGGCTTGGGGAGGCTGGTGGTACTCACCCGTCCATTGTGGCCGCTCGGGCCGGCGATCCGTACGACCGGCGGGGCGCGGGACGCGGCGGGGCGGCCGGGTCCGTTCGGACTCCCGGCCGCCCCGGACGGCGTACGCCGCGTGCCTCGGGGGAGGCGGGCGCGGTCAGCCCTTGCCGGGCGCCGAGACCTGGCAGCCCTTCTGGGTGTAGATCACCTTGAGGCCGGTCGAGTTGAGCTTCTCCTTGCTCGCGGTCTCGTTGGCCGCGACCTCCGTGAGGCCGCCGGCGACCTGCTGGAGGCCGTCCGCGAACTTGCCCTGGTCCTTGGGGTCGAGCGCGTCGATCTTCGCCTTGAGGTCGGTGTAGCCCTTGGAGATCTCGCCGTAGCTCTTCACCACCGAGTCCTGGGCGCCCTTGCCGTCCTTGACCGGGGCCTCGCCGGCGGCCGTCAGGGAGCCCGCCATGTTCTTGTAGGAGTCGGAGAGCGTCTGGAAGGCGGCCGAGTCGGTCTTCTGGACCTCCTCCGGCTTGCTGCTCTGCGAGGCGACCCGCTTCAGCTCGTCATTGGTGTCCTTGATCTTGGTGAGCTCGGGCTCCCACTTGTCGCAGACCTTCTTGGCCCAGGCGTCAGCCTTCTTGTCGCCGTCGTCGTCACCGCCGCAGCCGGACAGCGCGAGCATCAGTACCGCACCGCAGGACACCGCGGCCGCAAGCTTCTTGTTCACCGGATTGGTCCCTTCGAAGGCTCTCGGCCGGAAGATACACGCCCGCCATCCGAGCACACAGAACGGCGGACGGACGGCGCGTCAGTACGCGCCGCCCGTCCGCCGTTCGGGCGCATCCTCCAGCCGGTCGGCCCAAGGGCTTCCAGGCCGCCCTCAGGGGCTGCGCAGGGTCAGGAGACCACCGCCGGATCCGCCGGCTGGGCGACGCGCTCCGCGCCCGGGCTGCCGCCCTCCTCGTCGCCGACGGAGATGCCGCGGCGCTTGGAGACGTACACGGCGCCGACGATGACCAGGAGCGCGAGCACGGCCACGACGGCCCGTACGGCGGCGCTGGCGTCCTCGCCGTAGCTGAACTGCACGACGGCCGGGGCGATCAGGAGGGCCACCAGGTTCATGACCTTCAGGAGCGGGTTGATGGCCGGGCCGGCGGTGTCCTTGAACGGGTCGCCGACGGTGTCGCCGATGACGACCGCGGCGTGGGCCTCGCTGCCCTTGCCGCCGTGGTGGCCGTCCTCGACGAGCTTCTTCGCGTTGTCCCACGCGCCGCCGGAGTTGGCGAGGAAGACCGCCATCAGGGTGCCGCAGCCGATGGCGCCCGCGAGGAAGGAACCGAGCGCTCCGACGCCGAGGGTGAAGCCGACCGCGATGGGGGTGAGCACGGCGAGCAGGCCGGGCGTGGCCAGTTCGCGCAGGGCGTCCTTGGTGCAGATGTCCACGACGCGGCCGTACTCGGGCTTCTCCGTGTAGTCCATGATCCCGGGGTGCTCGCGGAACTGGCGGCGCACCTCGTAGACGACGGCACCCGCGGAGCGGGAGACGGCGTTGATGGCCAGGCCCGAGAACAGGAACACGACGGCCGCGCCCAGGATCAGGCCGACCAGGTTGTTGGGCTGGGCGATGGACAGGCTGAGGTTCATCTCCGCGGCCTTGGCGCCGACCTCCTTCACCGCGTTGGTGATGGCGTCGTTGTACGAGCCGAAGAGCGCGGCCGCGGCCAGGACGGCGGTGGCGATGGCGATGCCCTTGGTGATGGCCTTGGTGGTGTTGCCGACGGCGTCGAGGTCGGTGAGGACCTGGGCGCCGGCGCCCTCGACGTCGCCGGACATCTCCGCGATGCCCTGGGCGTTGTCGGAGACCGGGCCGAAGGTGTCCATCGCGACGATGACGCCGACGGTGGTGAGCAGGCCGGTGCCGGCCAGGGCCACCGCGAAGAGCGCGAGCATGATGGACGTGCCGCCGAGCAGGAAGGCCCCGTAGACAGCGAGGCCGATGAGCAGCGCCGTGTAGACGGCGGACTCCAGGCCGACGGAGATGCCGGCGAGGATCACGGTGGCGGGACCGGTCAGCGAGGTCTTGCCGATGTCCCGGACGGGACGGCGGTTGGTCTCGGTGAAGTAGCCGGTCAGCTGCTGGATCAGGGCCGCGAGCACGATGCCGATGGCGACGGCGACCACGGCCAGGATGCGCGGGTCCCCGGTGTGGCCCAGGATCGCGGCGTCCTCGACCCCGACGAGCTCCTTGTAGGTCGCCGGGAGGTATGAGTAGACGGCGATCGCGACGAGCACCAGGGAGATCACGGCGGAGATGAAGAAGCCGCGGTTGATCGCGGTCATCCCGCTGCGGTCGGCGCGGCGCGGGGCCACGGCGAAGATGCCGATCATGGCGGTGATGACGCCGATGGCGGGCACGATCAGCGGGAAGGCGAGGCCGAGGTCGCCGAAGGCGGCCTTGCCGAGGATCAGGGCGGCCACGAGGGTGACGGCGTAGGACTCGAAGAGGTCGGCCGCCATCCCCGCGCAGTCGCCGACGTTGTCGCCCACATTGTCGGCGATGGTCGCGGCATTGCGCGGATCGTCCTCCGGAATGCCCTGCTCGACCTTGCCGACCAGGTCGGCGCCCACGTCGGCGGCCTTGGTGAAGATGCCGCCGCCCACGCGCATGAACATCGCGATGAGCGCGGCGCCGAGGCCGAAGCCCTCCAGGACCTTGGGGGCGTCGGCGGCGTAGACGAGCACGACGCAGGAGGCGCCGAGCAGGCCGAGGCCGACGGTGAACATGCCGACCACACCGCCCGTGCGGAAGGCGATCTTCATGGCCTTGTGGGCCACGTCGGTCAGGTCCTTGGCGGGTTCGCCCTCGGCGGGGGTGGCCTCGCGGGCGGCCGCGGCGACGCGGACGTTGGCGCGGACCGCGAGGCGCATGCCGATGTAGCCGGTGGTGGCCGAGAAGAGGGCGCCGACCAGGAAGAAGGCGGAGCGCCCGGAGCGCTGCGTCCAGTCGTCGGCGGGGAGCAGGAAGAGCAGGAAGAAGACCACGACGGCGAAGATGCCGAGGGTGCGCAACTGGCGGCCCAGATAGGCGTTGGCGCCTTCCTGCACGGCCGCGGCGATCTTCTTCATGCTGCTGGTGCCCTCGTCGGCCGCGAGGACCTGGCGGACCAGGATCTGCGCGACGACGAGGGCGGCCAGTGCGATGCCCGCGATGACGAACACGATGAGCCGGTTGTCATCGGTGAGCACTGCGGCCGCCAGATCACCGGAGTGATCCGCGGCAATGGGGGTGAAGAGCCCCGTCATTCGTCCTCCTTGACGTGATGAGCTCAAGATGTGGACGGATTGTAGGGAGCTCTCCCTGATCAAAACAGTGGGCGGGAAACGGAATTGGCGCTCTCTTGCTCCTCAGCAATAGATCGCGTCACTCCTTTACCCCCGAAAGAGGTAATGGGGCAAAAGCATTGACGGCCGATCAGCGATCTAGAAGATTTCCGGGGAAATGGAAAAGGCCCTGCTCAGCAGGGCCTTGATAAAGATCAGAAGATAGGATGGCCGCGGCCTTACGGAAGATCGGAGACCCGGGAGACGGGCCAGCGCATCCGGATCGTTCCGCCCGATTCCCCACTGGTGACGGACACGTCGTCGACGAGCCCGCTGATCACCGCGAGGCCCATCTCGTCCTCGCCGTCGGCGTCCGGGTCCAGGGCCGCGTCCATGCCGGGGACCGGCTCGGAGGAGCCGCCGGCCGGCCCGGGCACCTCGTCGCCGACCTCGATGGAGAACAGTTTCTCCTCCTCGGTCAGCACCACCCGGACGGGCGCGGTCAGCCCGTTGCTGCGGTGCAGTCCGACGGCACGGGAACAGGCCTCGCCCACGGCGAGGCGGACCTCGTCGAGGACGGCTTCCTCCACACCCGCCCGTCGCGCCACGGCTGCCGCGACCAGGCGGGCCGTGCGGACGTGTTCGGGCTGGGCGCTGAAGCGCAGTTCAACGGTGGCCATGTGCGTCCCCCTCGGACTACAGGCGTGCCTTGACAGGGGCCCGGACCACCCGTGGTCCGGTACCCCCGCTCCTCGTCGGCTCCCGCGCCGCCGGGGCGGCGCCGGCCGGGAGCCGTCAGTCGGTGGCGCTGACGGCGTCGTCCACTGAGGTGTGGATCGGGAACACCTTCGTCAGGCCGGTGATCCGGAAGATCTTGAGGATGCGCTCCTGGTTGCAGACCAGACGCAGCGAGCCCTCGTGCGCGCGGACGCGCTTGAGGCCTCCCACGAGCACACCGAGGCCGGTGGAGTCGAGGAAGTCCACTCGCTCCATGTCGACAACCAGGTGGTAGCTGCCGTCGTTCACCAACTCCACCAACTGCTCGCGCAGCTTGGGCGCGGTATACACATCAATCTCGCCACCGACCTCTACGACCGTGCGGTCGCCGACAGTGCGAGTCGACAGGGACAGGTCCACGGATCCTCCAGCACCTTGCTATCGAGCGGCGCCCCCCAGGGGCCTCCCACCCGAAGGTAGGGGAGGGATCGGCTGCCGCGATGGCATTCAATCACTTACCGGCAGGCGCGCACGACGCCTTGAGACCATTGTCCCGCACGCCGGTGACACACTCGGTTCCAATGGCCAACACTCACCGCCCCGGTCCGGCCACGGCACCGGCGGACCCACGACCCTCCCCCGGCACCGTTCTGGACCGCCTGTCACGGGGGCCTTCCCGAGCTGCGCGCATCACCCATACGGAGCACTTGCCCCCTCGGGAGGGCCGTCATGCGGTCTGGCCGCACCGTGTCCGAACAGATGTGGTGGCAGCGATCCGCGCCGCGGGCATCGAACACCCGTGGGAACACCAGGCCGCGGCCGCCGAGCACGCCCTGGACGGCGAGTCGGTGGTCGTCGCCACCGGAACCGCCTCCGGCAAGTCCCTCGCCTACCTGGCCCCCGTGCTGTCCGCCCTCGCCGACGGCGCGGAGGCACCGAACGGCCGGGGTGCGACCGCCCTCTATCTGGCCCCGACCAAGGCTCTGGCCGCCGACCAGCGGCGCGCCGTGCGGGAACTGGCCGCTCCCCTGGGGAACGCCGTGCGCCCGGCCGTGTACGACGGGGACACGCCCGTCGAGGAACGCGAGAGGGTGCGCCAGTACGCCAACTACGTGCTCACCAACCCCGACATGCTGCACCAGGGCATCCTGCCCTCCCATCCCCGCTGGTCCTCCTTCCTGAAGGCCCTGCGTTACGTGGTCGTCGACGAGTGCCACACCTACCGCGGGGTATTCGGCTCCCACGTCGCCCAGGTACTGCGGCGACTGCGCCGGCTGTGCGCCCGCTACGGCTCCGAGCCGGTGTTCCTGCTGGCCTCCGCCACCGCGAGCGACCCGGCGGCCGCCGCCTCCCGGCTGACCGGGGTGCCCGTGACCGGGATCACCGACGACGCCTCGCCGCGCGGCGAGGTGGTCTTCGCCCTGTGGGAGCCCCCGCTGACCGAGCTCAAGGGCGAGAAGGGCGCCCCGGTACGCCGCACCGCGACCGCGGAGACCGCCGAGCTGCTGACCGACCTGGTCGTCCAGGGCGTCCGCACGGTGGCCTTCGTACGCTCCCGGCGCGGGGCCGAGCTGATCTCCGTGATCGCCCGGGAACGGCTGGCCGAGGTGGACCCGTCCCTGGCCCGGCGGGTCGCGGCCTACCGGGGCGGCTACCTGCCCGAGGAGCGACGCGCCCTGGAGCGGGCCCTGCACTCCGGGGAGCTGCTGGGGCTGGCCGCCACCACCGCCCTGGAGCTCGGCGTCGACGTGTCCGGGCTGGACGCCGTACTGATCACCGGATATCCCGGAACCCGGGCCTCGCTGTGGCAGCAGGCCGGGCGCGCCGGCCGGGCGGGGCAGGGCGCCCTGGCCGTGCTGATCGCCCGGGACGACCCGCTCGACACCTACCTGGTCCACCACCCCGAGGCCCTCTTCCGGCAGCCGGTGGAGGCCACCGTGCTGGATCCCGACAACCCGTACGTCCTGGCCCCGCACCTGTGCGCGGCCGCCTCCGAGCTGCCCCTGACCGAGGCCGACCTGGACCTCTTCGGCCCGGCGGCGCCCGGGCTGCTGCCCCAGCTGGAGGCGGCGAAACTGCTGCGGCGGCGGACCGCGGCCTGGCACTGGACCCGCCGCGAGCGGGCCTCGGACCTGGCCGACATCCGCGGCGGCGGGGGCCGTCCGGTGCAGATCGTCGAGGCCGCCACCGGCCGGCTGCTGGGCACCGTCGACGAGTCCGCCTCCCACACCGCCGTCCACGACGGCGCCGTCCACCTCCACCAGGGCCGCACCTACCTGGTGCGGCGGCTGGACCTGGAGGAGTCCGTGGCCCTGGTCGAGGAGGCGGACCCGCCCTTCTCCACCACGGCCCGCGACATCACCTCGATCTCCGTCCTGGAGACCGAGACCGAGATCCCCTGGGGCGCGGCCCGGCTCTGCTACGGCTCCGTCGAGGTCACCAACCAGGTGGTTTCCTACCTGCGCCGCAAGCTGATCACCGGCGAGGTGCTCGGCGAGGCGAAGCTGGACCTGCCACCGCGCACCCTGCGCACCCGGGCCGTGTGGTGGACGGTCACCGAGGACCAGCTCGACGAGGCCCGGATCAACCCGGAGATCCTCGGCGGCGCCCTGCACGCCGCCGAGCACGCCTCCATCGGCCTGCTCCCGCTGTTCGCCACCTGCGACCGCTGGGACATCGGCGGCGTCTCCGTCCCGCTGCACCCGGACACCCTGCTGCCCACGGTGTTCGTCTACGACGGCCACCCGGGCGGTGCCGGCTTCGCCGAGCGGGCCTTCCACACGGCCCGGGACTGGCTGACGGCCACCCGGGACGCCATCGCCGCCTGCGAGTGCGAGGCGGGCTGCCCCTCCTGCATCCAGTCCCCCAAGTGCGGCAACGGCAACGACCCCCTCCACAAGCGCGGCGCGATCCGCCTCCTCACCCGCCTCCTCGCCCCCGCCCCCTGACCACCGGGCCCGGCCCGCACGGGCCCCGGGCACGGGGGCCGGGGCCGGATTCGGGTCCGGACCGAGCACGGAGAGCAGGCGACGTGGCAGATCGGCCTCGCGCAACGCGGGCAATGC
>NZ_JBEZWL010000037.1:0-57574 GCF_040648015.1 Streptomyces sp. NPDC029216
GGCCTGCCGGTTCCCGTCCTCCCCAAGCCGGGCGGCCATCGGCTCGACGGACTTGCGTCCGCCGTCCGTCAGCAGCCCGCGCAGGTAGACCGACCCCCACCGACGCTGATCCGCCCGCGCGAACGGCTCGAACACCTCCGCCGCGAAATCCTCCAAATCACAGCGGACCGCAGCCAACTCCTCAGGCATCACACCCGATCAACGGAACAACCGATCATCCGGACACGCCACTCACGACTGAACCTGACCAAGCCCTACTAGCTGCTGCGGCTGTGCCCCTGTCGCGAGGGGATCTACGGCTGGCCGATGGACGACGGCGCCCGCATCGCGGTCGAAACGGTCCGCACCACCCCCACCGCGGTGGAGAAGGTCCGCTTCGTCCTCTTCGACGCGACCGCCTACGCGGCCTTCGAAACCGCCCTCGGCTAGGCACTCACGTGCGCTCGAAACCGTGGTGGCGGCCGATGACCGAGAAGCCCCGGCGCTCGTACCAGTGGCGCGGCCAGTCCGCCGCGTCGGCGGTCAGGAAGCGCGTACCGCAGCCCGCGTCGGCGGCCCGGCGCAGGCCGGCGGCCAGGACCGCGTCGCCGTAGCCGCGCCCGAGGTGGAGCTCGGAGGTGATCAGGTCCTCGATCTGGGCGATGCCGGAGGCCGGGTCCAGGTAGAGGTCGGCCCACGAGGCGACCTCGCCCTCCGCCGTGCGCGCACCGAGCAGGTGCACGGAGTCCGCCCCGCGCCGGCGCCTCGCGCGACGGTCCACGAGCTGGCGGATGACCTCCTCGTCGGCGTCGGGCAGATAGCCGCGCCAGCGCCGGGCGAGCGGGACGCGGATCGCCTCCAGGTCCACCTCCTCCGCCCCTCCGGCCTCCGGCACCGGGCCCCCGTGCAGCATGACGAGGTAGGTGGAGTGCGTGTAGCCGGCCCGCAGCAGCGGCTCGGCGCAGGCCTTCCCGGTCTCGTCGTCGAGGACCGTGATCAGCCGGTACGGCAGGTGCCCCAGCGCCTCGTCCGCCAGGGCGGGCAGGGCCTCGGGCTCGGCCGCCCCGTCGACAACGAGGTGGTTGTTCGCGTAGGAGAGCGCGAACTCGTCGTCGAGAGCGGCGAATCCGCAGGGAAGGTCGACGGTGCGCGCGGCCTGACGGCGCGCGAAGGCCGTGAGGAAGGCCGTGATCTGGTGCAGCTCTGAGCCGGGCATGGGGCGAGCCTAGGCGGCCGGGCACCGTGATCGCTTCGAATTCCCCCGGCCCGTGCCCCCTGCAACTAGGCTGCGGCCATGGTGGATACGGGGACGGGCACGGAGCAGGAGTGGGCCGCGACGCGCGCCTGGGTGGAGCGGGCGCTGCCCGACGGGGAGCGCATCGAGGGCGCCGCACCGCTGCGCGGCGGCTGGACCTCGCAGATGCGCCGTCTGGAGCTGGACGGCGGCGCGGCGGGCCCCCGGTCGCTGGTGCTGCGGTCCTTCGTCCGGCCCTTCTACCTACGGCACGCGGAAGGCCTGCTGACGCGGGAGGCGGACGTGCTGCGCCTGCTCGACGGCACGGACGTGCCCGCGGCCTCCCTGGTGGCCGTGGACCCGACGGCTCGGCACTGCGACCACCCCTCCCTGCTGATGTCCCTGCTGCCCGGGACGGTGCGCCTCGACGACGAGGAGGCCGGGCGGCGTGCCGGGCTGCTGGCCCGCCGGCTGCTGGACATCCACCGGCTGCCGGTCAGCGGACGGGACCGGCCCCGCGCCTACCAGGCGTGGACCTCCGCCGACCGGGTCACCCCGCCGGCGCACACCGGCCGGCCGCAGCTGTGGCGGCGGGCCGTGGACGTCATCCGCCGCGAACCCCCGGAGTACCGGGCCTGCTTCCTGCACCGGGACTTCCACCCCGGCAACGTCCTGTTCGAGGGCGCCGGCGAGGAGCTGCGGATCAGCGGTGTCGTCGACTGGGTGGAGACCTCCTGGGGACCGGCCGACCTGGACGTGGCCCACTGCTCGACCGCCCTGGCCCTGCTGCACGGGGTCGCGGCGGGCACGGCCTTCGCCGACCGCTACGCGGAGGAGGGCGGAACCCTGGCCGAGGACCCCGCCGACCACCTCTACTGGCGCCTGCTGGACGCCCTGGCCTTCGCACCGGACGCCGAGAAGGTCGCCGTCCCCTGGCGTGCGCTGGGCCGGACCGACCTCACCACGGAGCTGCTGACGGACCGGCTGGAGCGGTACCTCGAAGCCCTCTTCGAGCGCTACGCCTGAACGGCGGGCCGGCCGTCCGCCGCGCCCAGCGTCGCGGCCAGCAGCTTCTTGTCGGGCTTGCCGACCTCGGTGAGCGGGATGCGGTCCACGGTGTGCACGGCGCGGGGCGCGTACATCGCACCCTTGTGCTCCGTGACGTACGCCCGGATCGCCCCGGCCCCGGGGTCCTGCCCCGGTGCGGGGACGACCGCGGCGTGGACCTCCTCGGTCCCGTCCGCCCGGCGCACCCCGAACACCGCGCAGCGGGCGACGGCCGGGTGGGCGAGGAGCAGTTCCTCCAGTTCCGCCGGGTGGACGTGCCCGCCGACGACGATGACCTCGTCCCCGAGCCGGTCCAGGACGTAGAGGTACCCGCGGGCGTCGAGGCAGCCGACGTCCCCGGTGCGGACCCAGCCGTCGCGCAGCACCTCGGCGGTCGGCCCGGGCTGCCTCCAGTACCCGGTCATCGTCATCGGCGTACGGACGGTGATCTCGCCGCTCTCCCCGGGGGCCAGGGGCCTGCCGTCGGCGTCGCGGATCTCGATGTCGACCCCGGGCGCCGCCCGCCCCGCCGTGGGCCGGCCGCCGGGGCCCGTCACCCCGTGCTCGTGCGGCATCACCTCGGCGATGTTGCCCGCCTCCGTCTGCCCGTACCAGCCGTGCAGCACCGGCCCGAGCGCCCGGGCCGCCTCCCGCAGCCGGCCCGCCGACGCGGGGGTCCCGCCGTAGAACACGCGGCGCAGGGCGGACAGGTCGGCCGCCGGCAGGTCCGGGTGGTCCAGCAGTTCGTACAGCAGGGGCGGCAGCAGCCAGACGTCGGTGATGCGCTCGCGGGCGAGGGCGGCGAGGACGGCGCCCGCCTCGAACGCCGGCCGGAGCACGACGGTGCCCCCGGCGAGGAGGGTGATGTCCGCGAGGATGCCCGCCATGTGCGCGAGCGGGGTGCAGGCGAGCGTGCGGGGCGGGCTCCCGGCCGGGATCCGGCCCGCGTAGAGGGCCAGCGTCCGGGCGTACGGGCCGTGCGCCATCCGGACGCCCTTGGGGGTCCCGGTGGTGCCGCCGGTGAAGCGCAC
The DNA here is from genome assembly GCF_040648015.1 of Streptomyces sp. NPDC029216. NCBI lineage: Bacteria > Bacillati > Actinomycetota > Actinomycetes > Kitasatosporales > Streptomycetaceae > Streptomyces > Streptomyces sp. NPDC029216. The sequence goes on from NZ_JBEZWL010000037.1 coordinate 3,292, forward strand.
GCACCAGTCGTCCCCGGGGCGGACCGCGCCCGACGGCGGGTGCGGGGCCCGGAGCGCGGCGGCCGCGAGCAGGTCCTCGGGCCGGCCGCCCGGCAGGTCCTCCGCCGGATCCCCGCCGGCCGGGGACGGCCCCAGGGACAGTACGGCGGGCACCCGCACCCGGGCGAGCAGCGCGGCGGCGGCCGCGTGCGCGTCGGGGTCCACGAGCAGCATCGCCGTATCGAGGCCCTCCATGATCCGGGCCTGGGCCCGCGGGGCCGTGCCCCCGCTCAGGAACACCACGCGGGCGCCCAGCAGGTTCACCGCGTACCGGGCGAGGAGCGCCTCGGGCCGGTTGCCCGTCAGGAACGTGACGGTGGAGCCCCGGCCGATGCCCCGGGCCGCCAGCTCCGCCGCCGTCCGCAGGACCCCGTCCCGCAGCTCCCCGGCCAGGACCGTACGGCCCTGCGCCGGGACCAGGGCCGGGCGGCCGGGGGAGCGCGCGAGCACCTCCAGGACGCAGTCCACGTAACTCCGGTACGGCATGGGCGGGTTGCCGGTGGTCTCACTGTTCTCGGTCATGTTCCGCAGGCTAGGGGCGGGCCGCTCATGCGGTCCAAGACCGGTTCGGCCATGAAAAGATGCCCGTACGGTTATGAGGGGGGACGGGCATGGATCTGCTCGCGCTGCGCTGCTTCCAGGTCGTCGCCCGGCACGAGCACATCAGCCGGGCGGCCGCCGAACTGCGCGTGGCCCAGCCCTCGGTGAGCCGCACCATCGCCCGCCTGGAGGCGGAGCTCGGGGTGGAGCTCTTCGAGCGCCGGGGCCGCCGCATCCGCCTGGGCCGGCACGGGGCCGCGTTCCTGCGCCGCGTCGACCGGGCGCTGGGCGAACTGGAGGACGGCCGCCGCGAACTGGCCGAGGCCGCCCGGACCGGGAGCGGCGCCGTGACGGTCGCCGCCGAGACCCTGATGACCGTGACGGGCCTGCTCCCGGGCTACCGCGGCGCCCACCCCGGCGTGGACGTCCGGTTGCGCCAGTGCCCCGCCGACGCGATGGCGCACCTGCTGCGCACCCGCGAGGTGGACCTCTGCCTCGCCTCCGCACCGCTCGCCGGGCCCGGACTGGAGCCGGTGGAGCTGCTCCGGGAGGAGGTGCTGCTCGCCGTGCCCGCCGGACATCCGCTGGCCGGGCGGGAGGGCGTCGCCGTGCCCGAGCTGGAGGGGGAGCCGTTCATCACCCCCGGCCCGGGGCACTGGCAGCGTGACCTCGCCGACCGGCTGTTCGCCCGGGCCGGGCTGCGGCCCGCCGTGGTCTGCGAGGGGAACGAGCCCGGCGCCCTGCTGGACATGGTCGGCGCGGGCCTCGGGGTCGCACTGCTCCCGGCGATGGCGCGCGACGCCGGCCTGCGCGAGACGGTCTCCTGGGCGCGGCTGGAGACCCCCGACAGCCACCGGGTGCTGTGGCTCGTACGGGACCGGGACGCCTACGCCCCCGCCGCCGTCCGGGACTTCGCCGACTTCGCCCTGGCGCACTTCCGCCCGACGACCTCCTAGAGGCTCCGCGCGGCGGTCCCCGGGGTGGGCCTCGGGTAGGTGCGGGACTGTTTGACGCTGCCGAACGCGAAGCTCGACTCGATCGAGGCGATGCCGGGGATGGCGTGGATCCGGTGGCGGACCAGGGCCTCGTACGCCTCCAGGTCCTCGATGACCACGCGCAGCAGGTAGTCGCTGCTGCCCGCCATCAGGTAGCAGTCCTGGATGTGCTCGATCACCGCTACGTGCTGCTCGAACAGGGCCACCGCCTCCTTCGTGTGCCGCTCCAGGCGGATGCGGACGAAGACGGTGATCGGCAGTCCGAAGGCGACCTGGTCCACCACCGCCGTGTAGCCGCGGATCAGGCCCGCCTCCTCCAGCCGGCGGACCCGGCGCAGGCAGGGCGAGGGGGACAGCCGGACGCGGTCGGCGAGGTCCTGGTTGGAGAGCCGCCCGTCGGCCTGCAGCTCCCGGATGATCTGGAGGTCGACGGCGTCCATGGCCACTCCCGGGGTTCCTCGGTGCTTTCTCGGCGTTTCTTGGCAGATCCTGCCCCAAACGTATGTCCGAGCGGCAGAACTGGCAATCGGCTGCCCCGGCCCAAGGCCTAACGTTGCCGGTGAACGGACCGGACCGGTCCGCTCTCACAGGCTGGAGTGCATCCCTTGGTCGCGACCCACACCACCGGCGCGTCCGCGCCTGTCGACACGGCGGGCCCGCCGGCCGGAAACACCGGCCGGTTCGGGCTCTCCCCCCACGCCGAGGGCATGGCGGCCCTCGGCGTGACCGTGGCGATCTGGGCCGCGTTCGCCCTCAGCGCCCGCGGGCTCAGCGCCTCCACCCTGCTGCCCGCGGACGCCGCCCTGCTGCGCTTCGGCATACCGGTGCTGGTCCTGGCCCCCGCCCTGTGGCGGCGCAGGCGCCGGATCGCCGCGGTCCGCCCCGGCGCCGCCCTCAAGATCGTCTGCGGGGCCGGGGTGCCCTTCTTCCTCGCGGCGATGCACGGCGGATCCCTGACCTCGGCGGCCTTCGTCGGCTCGATCGTCCCCGGCATGGTCCCCCTCTTCGTCGCCGCCCTGATGGCGGCCCGCGGCCGCGGGCTCCCCCGGGGCGCCCAGGTGGCCGGGCTCGCGCTGATCGCGACCGGGGTGGCCGCCCTGGTGTGGCGCTACGTCGTCCCAGTCGACGCCGACGTGCTGGAGGGGGCCGGCACCCTGCTCGTGGCCAGCGGCCTGTGGGCCCTGTACACGGTGGGGCTGCGCGACGTGGACCTCGACCCCGTCGGATCGATCGGGCTGCTGTGCCTGCCCTCCTTCGCCGTGATCGGGCTGCTGGTCCTCACCGGGGTCCTCCCGACGGGCCTCGCGCACGCGGCCGGCGGCGACATCGCCCTGTTCCTCGTGGTGCAGGGGCTCGGTGTCGGACTGTGCGCCGGCCTGCTGTACGCCTTCGCCATCCGCCGCCTGGGCGCCGAGCGCAGCTCCGTCGTCGGCAGCCTCAGCCCCGTCGCCGTGGTCCTGCTGGCCATCCCCGTCCTCGGCGAGTCCCCGACGGCCGCCGTGCTCGTCGGCGTGCCCCTGATCACCGCCGGCGTGGTCCTCGCCAACCGCCGCCCCGGCACCCGTACCCGCCCGTCCGTCCACCCCCGCCCCGAGGTCCCCGCAGATGCTTGAGCTCCTCCCCCCGCCGCCCACCGACCCGCTGTGGGACCTGACGTACGAGTTCGGCTCCGACGAGCGGGCCGAGCGGCTGAACCTGGTGCTCGGCGTCTACCGCGACCACACCGGCCGCACCCCCGTCATGGCCGCCGTCCGCGAGGCCGAGATCCGGCTGGCCGAGCGCTCCGAGTCCAAGGAGTACCGCGGGCTCTCCGGCAACACCGACTTCAACCGCGCCCTGCTCACCCTGGTCCTGGGGGACGCGGGCCCGCACGGCCCGGCCCGCCGGGCCGCGGCCGTCCAGACCGTCGCGGGCTCCGGCGCGCTGCGGCTGCTGGCCGACCTCATCTGCCGCACCCGCCCCGGCGCCACGGTGTGGATCAGCGACCCGGCGTACGTCAACCACCGCCCCATCCTGGAGGCCGCCGGGCTGAAGGTCCGCACCTACGGCTGGCGCGACGCCGAGGGCGGCTTCGACTCCGCGGGCGTGCTCCGCGACCTCGGGCAGGCCGACCGCGACGACGTCGTGCTGCTCCAGGGCTGCTGCCACAACCCCACCGGCGTCGACCCCGAGCCCGAGGACTGGGAGGCGCTGGCCGGCCTCGCCGCCCGGGACGGCTGGGTGCCGTTCGTCGACCTCGCCTACCACGGGCTCGGCGACGGCCTGGAGGCCGACCTGCGGGCCACCCGCCTGCTCGCGGAGCGGGTTCCCGAGATGCTGATCGCCGTCAGCTGCTCGAAGAATTTCGGCCTCTACAGCGACCGCACCGGCTGCGCCATCGTCCTGGGCGCCTCGGAGCGGGCCGTGCGGCACGCCGAGACGGCCCTGCAGAACGCCGCCCGGACGCTGTACTCGATGCCGCCCGAGCACGGCGCCGCCGTCGTGACGGCGATCCTGGAGGACGAGGGCCTGCGCACCGCCTGGCGCGCCGAGCTGGAGCTGATGCGCGGCCGCATCGAGGCCAACCGCACGAGCCTCGCCGCACACCTGGCCGAGCTCGGCTGGGGCGGACAGGCGGCTTCGCTCGCGCGGCAGCGCGGGATGTTCTCCATGCTGCCGCTCACCCCGGAGGAGATGCTCAGGCTGCGCCGCCAGTACGCGATATACGGGACCACCGCCGGGCGGATCAACATCGCGGGCATCGAGGCCGAACGGATCCCCTGCCTCGCGCGCGGAGTGGCGGGCGTGCTCGCCGGACGCTGAACCGGTTATCCGGGAGGATCCATTCCGGCACATCCCCGAATTGTCCCGGCCGTTTCCCCGTGTTCAGGGGGGACGGCCGGCGGAGTATCACCGGTCGAAAGTCCCTGGAGAATGGCCGGATAGAACTCACCGCAGGCAGCGGGGAGTTGGCCGTATGGCATCATGGCCGCGTTGTCGACCGCTGGGTTCGCCGGAGGACTGAGGGATGAAGTTACCTGGCTCCGCGTTACCGGCGTCGGAGGACCGCAGGCTCAGGCGCCGGCTGAAGAAGGTGCGCCGGACCTGCGAGGGGCTGCTCGCGGAATGGGGCATGGAGCACGGCTGCGGCATCGACGAACTCCACGCATATCTCAGCGAACAGCGCGGGCGTCCCATCCATTTGATTCCGACGGCCTTCCCCGAACGCCATCTGTTCGGGATATGGCTGAAAACGGATGACTTCGACATCATCGCCTTCGAGAAGGCGGCTTCGGCGTCCCACAAGGAACACATCATCGCCCACGAACTCGCCCACATCGCCTTCGACCACAACGGTTCCCTGCAACTGGACCAGATCGATCCGGGCACCGAGGAGCCGGCCGGGACGGGTGGGACGGGTGGGGCGGGTGAGGCGGGGAGCCTGTTCTCCGACGTCGACCCCGACGCCGTCCGCAGCGTCCTGATGCGCTCCCGCTACAGCGACGACGAGGAACAGGAAGCCGAGACCATGGCCTCCCTGATCCTGGCCCGGGCCACCAAACGGTGGACCGAACCGGCCTGGGGCGTGCCCGACGCGGCCGCCGAGATCGTGGCCCGCATCGAGAGCGGCCTGGGCAGGCCCGAGCAGGGGCCCGCGTGATCTACGCGATCCTCGCGTGGGTCAGTGCCCTCGTCGGGCTCGCGGCCTTCGCCTACCGGCTCCCGGACCTGCTGCGCAGACGGCACGACGTCGCCCTGTGGGCGCTGTGCACCTACTTCCTCTGCTCGGGGATCAGCTTCCTGGTCGACCTGGACCTGTTACGGCTGCACATCTCGGCCTTCTTCGGCCTGCCGAACATCACCTCGCTGATCACCCAGTCCGCGGTCGTGGTGCTCACCGCCGCCCAGCAGGTCGTCCTCGTCTACTGGTCCTCCCCGCCCGCCGAGGCCCGGCGCATGGCACGCAACCGCGTCCTGGTCTTCGGCGGTGCGCTCGCCGTCCTGGTCGTCTCCTCCTTCTACGTCGGCCCGGTGGCGCACTCCGAGACGGCCACCTCCACGATCCTGCTCAGCATCCAGCACGGCGGATACGCCCTGTACATGTCCTTCTACCTGCTGGTCTGCGCCGTAGGGCAGTTCGAGACCGTACGGCTGTCGCTGCGCTTCACGACCATGGCCAACCGGCAGTGGCTCAAGGTCGGCATGCGCACCGTCACCGTCGGCGCCAGCCTGATCCTGGTCTACTGCGTCACCCGCGGCATCCAGATCGCCGGAACCCGCCTCGACTTCGACGGCAGCGCCCTCGACCCCATCCAGTGGACGGCCGGCTGCGTCGGCGCCCTCCTGCAGATCGCCGGCTGGACCATCCCGTCCTGGGGCATCCACATCACCCGCGCCCGCGGCTGGATCCGCAGCTACCGCTCCTACCAGCGGCTGCGCCCCCTGTGGTGGGCGCTCTGCCAGGCCTCGCCCGACATCGCCCTGGACCCGCCGCGCTCCTGGCTGCGCGACCTGGTCCCGCCCCGCGACCCGCACTACCGCCTCTACCGCCGCGTCATCGAGATCCGCGACGGACAGCTCCTGCTGCGCACCTCGCTCTCCCTGGAGGACTTCTCGCGCGTGGCCCGTTCCCTGGACCTCCCGGAGGACCCCACCTCGCCCCTGGGCGAGGCCCTCCAGGTGCGCGCGGTGCTCAGCCGGCCGGCCGAGGAGCGCGCCGAGCGCGCCGACGCCTCCGAGATCCCGGCCCGGCCCCCGTACGAGGACTTCCGCGACGAGGTGGAGTGGCTGAGCCAGGTGGCCTCGTCGTTCAACCGGCTCGGCCAGGGCCGCACCGGCGCGGTCGGTGCCGGTCTCCTGTCATGACGGCACCGGACCGGGGGCCCGGCCGCCCCGACGGCCTGGTCCCCCTGGCCGTACGCACCGTCGAAGCCCTCGTGGCCCTGGACGCCGGGCGGGGCGCGACCGCCGCCGTCCCCGCCGTACGCGAGGCCCTGCGCGGGTTCCCGCAGCTGTCGGCCCACCCCCGCAGCCTGCGCGGCCTCGGCCCCGACGGGCTCGCCGCCCTCGCCGAGCTGGCCGAGGTCATCGGCTGGATCCTCTTCGACGCGGGCCACTACCGCCGTGCCCACCGGATGAACACCCGCTCGCTCGCCCTGGCCGGACTGTGCGGGGACCGCTGGACCGCCCGGCTGACCCTGCTCAACCACAGCATGCTCACCACCCACGCCGGCCGGCCGCGCGCCGCCCTCGACGCCGCCGCCCGGGTGGCCGGGCCGCGCCCGCTGCCCGCCCGGGTCGCCAGCCTCGTCCTGATCCGCCGGGCCCACGCGATCGCCGTGCTCGGCGGCGGCCGCGAGCCCCTGGAGCTGATCGGCCGCGCCCAGAGCCGGTTCCTCGACGGGATCTCGGACCGGGACCCGCACTGGGCCTGGTGGATCGACGAGACCGAGCTCCTCGGCCACCGGGGCTGGGTCCAGGCCCGGCTGCGCCGCTGGGACCGGGCCATCCCCCTGCTGTACGAGGCCGCCACCGCACCCGGGCCCTCCTACCGGCACCTGTTCACCGCGGAGCTCCTCGCCGCCCTCGCCGCGGCGGGGGCCTGGCGGGAGGCGGAGGAGCTCATCGGGCGGGTCGCCCCCCGCGCCGCCGGCATCGGATCGGTCCGCACGACCGAGACCCTCGCCCAGGCCGCGGCCGGGCTGCGCCGCCGCTCCGGCGCCCCGGCCTCCCTGCGGGACGCCGCCGCCTTCCTGCAGGAATCACTGCCGGCCTGATCCCCCCCGCCCGCCATGACGGACCGGCCGGGCGGGCCCCATGACGCGCGACACGGACCCCCACACCCACTCCACAGATAGGACGACGACCATGCGCTCCCCGAGAATCTCGACGCCCGCGGCCGGCCTGCTGGCCGCGGCGGCCCTCCTGTTCGCCTTCGGCGGTCCGGTGTCGCAGGCCGCCTTCGGCACGCCCACCGCCTCGGCCGCCCAGCCCGCCGCCGAGCAGGGCACCCCGTACATCTCCACCCACCTCTACTTCGGCACGGGCCGGCACGACGGGAACCCGCCCATCACCGAGGAGGAGTTCAACAGGTTCGTCGCCGAGGTCGTCACCCCCCGGTTCCCGTCCGGGCTGACCCTCCAGGAGGGGCGCGGCCAGTGGCGTGACAAGGAGGGCGACATCAACCGCGAGAAGTCCTACGAGCTCACCGTGATGTACCCGGTGCGCGAGGCCGCCGCCCGCAACCTCGACATCGAGTACATCCGGCGCCTGTACTGCAAGACCTGGGAGCTGGAGTCGGTGGGCCGGGCCGACGTCCGCGCCCAGGTCGACTTCTGAGCGGACGGGGAGGCGGCCGGCGCCGGGGAGTCCCCGGTGCCGCTCCCGCCGTGCCACCGCCACAGCGCCCCGTGCCGAGCCCTCGGATAGGGTGAATCGGTACGAATCGGACCCCCCGGGGTGAGGTCGGTGCATTGGACACGTACCAGTCGGCGAGCAGGGTGCCCGATCCGCCGGAGGCGGCCGTCGGGTACGCGGGCGTCCTGCGCGAGCTGCTGCCGATCGCCCTGTGGCGGGAGGACGCGGACGGGCGCGTCGTGGAATGGTCCCTGGCCGCCCAGGAGCTGCTGGGCCACCGCCCCGAGGACATCCTCGGCCGCCCCGGCACCGCCGTGCTCGTCCCCGAGGCCAACCGCGGGCTCGCCGACGACCTGACCCGCCGCGTCCAGGCCGGCGAGACCGTCGTCGGCACCCTGCCCGTCCGCCACCGCGACGGCCACCAGGTCGCGATGGAGATGTGGATCGTGCCCGCCGCCGACCCGCAGGGCCGCAGGGGCGCCATGCTCATCGCCGTCGAGACCTCCGAGGTCCTGCGGATGCGGGACTCCCTCGCCGCCCTCCAGAGCCTCTTCACCCAGTCCCCGATCGGCCTCGCCACCCTCGGCCCCGACCTGCGCTTCCTGCGCGTCAACGACGCCCTCGCCCGGATGAACGGCGTCCCCGCCGCCGAACACCTGGGCAGACGCCTCACCGAGGTGGTCCCCGGGGTCAACGCCACCGCCCTGGAGGCCACCATGCGCCAGGTGCTGGAGCGGGGCACCGCCGTCCTCGACGTCCGCCGCACCGGCCGCACCCCCGCCGACCCCGGCCACGACCACACCTGGTCCTGCTCCTACGCCCCCCTGCTCGACGGCGCCGGCCGCACCCTCGGCCTGATCGCCTCCCTCATCGACATCACCGAGGGCCAGCGCGCCCAGCTGGAGGCCGAACGGGCCCGCACCCGCTTCGCCCTCCTCGCCGAGGCCGGCACCCGCATCGGCACCACCCTCGACCTGGGCCGGACCGCCCAGGAGATCGTGGACCTGCTGGTGCCGCAGCTCGCGGACTCGGCCGACGTGCAGCTCCTCGAAGCCGTCCTGGACCCCGACGAGACCGCCGCGGCCGCCGCCGCGACCCACGGGGTCATGCGCCGCCTCGCCGCCACCTTCCCCGACCCCACCGCCCCCACCGCCCGGCTGGCCCCCGGCCAGACCCTCCAGATCCCCGCCGGCTCCGTCTACGAACGGGTCATCGCCGAGGGCGTGCCCATGAACCTGTACGCCTCCGACGTCCCCGCACTGATCACGGACCCCCGCGCCGACGCCCTGCGCGCCTACCTCGCCACCCTCGGCTCGGCCCGCATGGTGCCGCTCGTCGCCCGCGGCAAGGTGCTCGGCGCCGTCGCCGTCACCCGGCTGCGCAGCCGCGAGCCCTTCGACGCGCAGGACTGCGTCCTCATCGACGAACTCGTCGCCCGGGCCGCCCTCAACATCGACAACGCCCGGATGTACACCGCCCAGCGCCACGCCGCCCTCACCCTCCAGCGCAGCCTCACCAACAGCGCCCTCCCCGAGGTCCCCGGACTCGAACTCACCGGCCGCTACCTGCCGGCCAGCGACCACGACGTCGGCGGCGACTGGTTCGACGTCATCCAGCTGCCCCGCGGCCGTACCGGCCTGGTCATCGGCGACGTCATGGGCCACGGCATCCACGCCGCCGCCGTCATGGGGCAGCTGCGCACCGCCGTCCGCACCCTCGCCCGGCACGACGTGCCGCCCGCCCGGATGCTCCGCTCGCTGGACGCCGTCGTCGCCGACCTCGGTGAGGACGAGATGGCCACCTGTGTCTACGCCGTCCACGACGCGGCCACCGGCGGCTGCGTCATCGCCCGCGCCGGGCACCCGCCGCCCGCCGTGGTCACCGCCGACGGCACCGTCGGCTTCCTCCAGGGGCCGCCCGGCACCCCGCTCGGCACCGGCGGCCGCGCCTTCCGCACCGAAACCGTCCCGCTGCCCCCCGGCAGCCTCCTCGCCCTCTACACCGACGGGCTGATCGAGGCCCGCGACCGGGACCTCGACGAGGGCATGGAACAGCTCGCAGCGGCCCTGCGCCGGCCCGCCCGGCCGCTGGAGGAGCTGTGCGACGGCATCCTGGCCCGGCTGCTGCCCACCGCCCCGCAGGACGACGTGGCGGTCCTGCTGGCCCGTACCACCGCGTAGCCGGGGGCGGTCCGGGCGTCACCAGGCCAGGTCCTCCAGGGCGTCCAGGTCCAGCTCCGGCGGCAGCGGCGGCTCCCCGCCCGCCGAACGCGACAGCTCCGCCCAGATCACCTTGCCCCGCTGCGTGTAGCGGGTGCCCCAGCGCTCCGCGTACTGCGCGACGAGGAACAGCCCCCGGCCGCCCTCGTCGGTGGTGGCCGCGTACCGCAGGTGCGGGGAGGTGCTGCTGGCGTCGGAGACCTCGCAGATCAGGTTCCTGTCGTGCAGCAGACGGACCCGGATCGGCTCGTTCCCGTACCGGATGGCGTTGGTGATCAGCTCGCTGAGGATCAGCTCGGCGGTGAACGAGAGCTCCTCCAGCCCCCACGCCTCCAGCTGCCCGGCCGCGGCGCGCCGCACCCGGGAAACGGCCGACGGGTCGTCCGGCACCTCCCACTCCGCCACCCGGTGCGGGTCGAGCCGCCGGGCCTCGGCGATCAGCAGGGCGATGTCGTCGCTCGGCGCCGGGAACAGCATCGCCGCGAGGACGTCCGCGCAGGCCTGTTCGGGGCTGCGGCCCGGCCGGGCCAGGGTCCGGCTCAGCAGGGCCAGCCCGGCGTCGAAGTCCCGGTCACGGTCCTCCAGCAGCCCGTCCGTGAACAGCACGAGCCGGCTGCCCTCCGGCAGCGCCAGCCCCGCCGCCTCGAAGGGCATCCCGCCCACCCCGAGCGGCAGCCCGGTCGGCAGTTCGGGGAACTCCACCCGCCCGTCGGGGTGCACCAGGGCGGGACCGGGGTGGCCGGCGCTGGCGATCACGCAGTGCCCCGACGCCGGGTCGTAGACGGCGTACAGGCAGGTGGCGCCGGTGAGCCCGGTGGGCTCCTCGGCCGCCTCACCGCTCCCGTCGCCGCTCCCCGCGCCGGGGACCGCGCGCCCGTCCGGCTCGCCGCTCTCCAGCTGGTCGATCCGGTCGATCAGCTCGTCCAGGTGCCCCAGCAGCTCGTCCGGCGGGATGTCCAGCGTCGAGAAGTTGTGCACCGCCGTGCGCAGCCGGCCCATGGTCGCCGCGGCGTGCACCCCGTGCCCGACCACGTCGCCCACCACCAGCGCCACCCGGGCCCCCGGCAGCGGGATCACGTCGAACCAGTCCCCGCCGACCCCGGCCTTCGCCGGCAGGTACCGGAAGGCGACCTCCACCGCGCTCAGGTCGGGCAGCACCCGGGGCAGCAGGCTGCGCTGGAGGGCCACGGCGGTGGCGTGCTCGCGGGTGAAACGCCGGGCGTTGTCGATGGAGACGGCCGCGCGCGCCCCCAGCTCCTCCGCGAAGGACAGGTCCTCCTCGTCGAAGGCCTCCGGGGTGTCGGCCGCCCGCCAGAAGTTGGCCATGCCCAGCACCACGCCCCGCGCCTGCAGCGGTACGGAGATCAGCGAGTGGAACCCGTACCCCAGGGCCTCCCGGGTCCCGGCGGGGTCGGCCGCCCGCCAGCCCATCGCGGCGTGCAGGTCGGCGGCCAGCACCGCCTGCCCGGCGTCCAGGGCCTCCGCCATCGGAGCGTCCGGCACGGCGAAGAAGATGGTGTCCCCGACCGGCTGGAGCGGCTGGTCGGCGCGCACCCCGGTCATCGCCGCCCGGCGCATCCGCGCGTGCATCCCCGCCACGGTCGGGGGCTCGTCCCCGCGCAGCACCGGCTCCAGCAGCTCGACGGTGACGAAGTCCGCGAAGCGCGGCACGGCCACCTCCGAGAGCTCCTCCGCCGTGCGCACCACGTCCAGGGTGGTCCCGATCCGCACCCCCGCGTCGTACAGCAGCTGGAGCCGTTCCCGGGCCACCTCGGCCCGGCCGGACAGCGCGGCGAGCTCGGTGGTGTCGCGCAGGGTCATCACGCTGCCCGAGGGCCGCCCGGCGAAGGGCGCGGTGGGGCGTGCGTTGACGGCCAGGAGCCGGTCGCCGGCCAGGTGGACCTCGTCCGTCGCCACCCGTCCGGACAGCAGCAGTTCCACGGTGCGCGGGTCGAGGCCGAGCTCGCCGACGTGCCGCTGTTCGGCGTCGGCCGGCAGGTCCAGCAGCCGCCGGGCCTCGTCGTTAGCGAGCAGCAGCCGGTGGTCCGCGCCGACGATGAGCACGCCCTCGCGGACGGCGTGCAGCACCGCCTCGTGGTGCTCGTTCATCCGGGCGAGCTCGGCGGCGCCCAGGCCCCGGGTCTGACGCCGCAGCCGCCTGCTGACCAGGGCGGCACCGGCGGTGCCCAGCAGCAGGGCGCCCGCGGCGGCGCCGATCAGCAGCGGGAGCTGTCCCTCGACCACGTTGCCGACGTTCTCGATCTCTATGCCGGTGGCGACGAGCCCGACCACCCTGCCCTGCGCGTCCCGTACGGGGACCACGGCGCGGACCGCGTCACTGGGGGCGCCCCGGAACACCTCCGTGAAGGACCGCCCGGCGACGGCGCGGGCGAGGTCGCCGGTGGCGCGTTTGCCGATCAGGTCGGGGCGGGAGTCGGTGTAGCGGATCCCGTCGGTGGTCATGACGGCGATGAAGTCCAGCCCGGAGGCCTTGCGGGCGGCGTCGGCCAGCGGCTGCAGCTCGGCGGTGGGGTTCGCCGAGCCCAGCGCGGCGGGCAGGCCGGGGGCGTGGGCGAAGGCCTCGGCGGCGGCCAGCGAGCGGTTGCGGGCGTCCTTCTCGCTGTCGTAGCGGGCCTGGAAGACCAGGGCCAGGGCGGCGGCCGTGATCAGCAGCAGCACGATGAGGGCCTGGAGGGAGAACACCTGACCGGCGAGACTGTCCCGGGCCAGGGAGATGCGCGCGAGCAGGCTCGCCGCCCGCGTCTCCCTGTGCCGACCCGAACGTCCGGTCATGAGCCATTTCTAACACTGTCGCCCGTCGGGGGACCGTTGGCCGCCGCCGTGCGGTACGCGCGCGGACCGACTCCGAAGGCCGCCCCGAAGTGCTGGCGGAAGGTGACCTCGCTGGCGAACCCCGCCCGCCGGGCCACTTCGGGCACCGGATGGTCGGTGCGCTCCAGCAGTTTGCGGGCCTCGTCCAGCCGGCGGCTCAGCAGCCACTTGTGGGGCGTGGTGCCGGTGGAGGCCGCGAAGTGCCGGGCGAAGGAGCGCGGGGACATTCCGGCCCAGCGGGCCAGGGTGGGCACGTCCAGCGGCTCGTGCAGCCGGCGCAGGGCCTGCTGCCGTACGGCGGCCAGCGTCTCGGCGGTCCGGTCGGCGGCCGGGGTGGGCCGGTCGAGGTACTGGGCGTGGTCCCCGGTGCGGAAGGGGGCCGTCACCATCGAGCGGGCGATGGCGGCGGCGGCCTCCGCGCCGTGGGCCTCGCGCACCAGGTGCAGGCACAGGTCGATACCGGAGGCGACGCCGGCGGAGGTCCACAGCCCGTCGTCCTCCACGAAGAGCGGGGCCTCCTCCACCAGCACCGCGGGGTGACGGGCGGCCAGCTGAGGGGCCAGCCACCAGTGCGTCACGGCGCGGCGGCCGTCCAGCAGCCCCGCCTCGGCGAGGACGAACGCCCCGGCGCACAGCGCGGCCACCGGCACCCCGCGGGCGTGCGCCCGCCGCAGGGCGGCCAGCACCGGCTCGGGCGTCGGGTCGCAGGGCTCGGCCAGCGCGGGCACGACGACCAGGTCGGCCCGGTCGAGCCAGTCCAGACCCCGGTCGGGGGCGAGGGTGAGCCCGCCGGGCAGGGCGATGGGCCCGGGCTCCAGCGCGCAGCGGCGCAGCTCGAACGGGGGCACCCCGCTGCGGCTGCGGTCGGGCCCCCAGACCTCGGTGATGACGGCGAGGTCGAAGGCGCGGATGCCGGGCTGGACGACGATCGCGACGCGCTGCATGCGGCCACTCTGCCAGAGTCCCCTCCGGGGATCCTGCCAGCCTGGCAGGATCCCATCGTTTCGCGTCCCCGCCGCCCCTGGGGCGCCCGGCCGTCGCCGGACATGATCGTTCCATGACCGAGAACGCGATCGAGATCGCCTCCGACAGTGCCCTGATCGTCATCGACGTGCAGAAGGGCTTCGACGACGCCGCCTTCTGGGGCCCGCGCAACAACCCGGCCGCGGAAGGGAACATCGCGGCCCTGATGGACGCCTGGCAGGAGTCCGGCCGCCCGGTGGTGCTGGTCCAGCACGCCTCGCCGCGGCCGGGGTCCGTCCTCGCCCCGGACCAGCCCGGCTACGCCTTCAAGGACGTCGTCGCCGACCGGCTCGGGCAGGAGTCCCTCCTGATCACCAAGACCGTCAACTCCTCCTTCTACGGCACCCCGGACCTCGGGGAGTGGCTCACCGCGCGGGGGATCCGCCAGCTGGTGGTCATCGGCATCCAGACCAACATGTGCGTCGAGACCACGGCCCGGATGGGCGGGAACCTCGGCTACGAGGTCATCGTCCCGCTGGACGCCACCCACACCTTCGACCTCACGGGCCCGGCGGGCCTGAGCCTCACCGCCGACCAGTTGGCGACGGCCACCGCCGTCAGCCTCCACGGCGGCCGCTTCGCCCGCGTGGTCACGACGGCGGAGGTCCTGACGGCGGCCAAGGCGGCGTAGCGGCACAGCCCCGTAACGCCGAGGCCCGGCACCCCTGGGCAGGGGTGCCGGGCCTCGGGAGCGACAGCCGGCCGGGGCTCAGAGGACCTCGGCGGCGATGTTCTCCGCGACGCGCTCCAGCAGGGGGCCGGCGTTCGGGATGGACTTCGCCGGGTCCGGCTCCAGGTCCGTCAGCGGGTACGCCTTGCGGATGCCCGCCGCCTCAAGGGCCTCCTGGCCCAGCAGCAGACGGCCGCACACCGCCACCACCGGCTTGCCGGCGGCCCGCGCCGCGGCCGCGACGCCGGCCGGGGCCTTGCCGTGCAGGGTCTGCTCGTCCAGGGAGCCCTCACCGGTGATCACCAGCGTGGCCCGCTCCAGCGCCGGGGCGAAGCCCAGCACCTCCAGCATCAGCTCGATGCCCGGGCGGAAGCTCGCGCCCAGCAGCAGCGCGCCGTAGCCGATGCCGCCCGCGCCGCCCGCGCCGGGGGAGGCGGCGAGCTCGGCGGCCTTGGGGCCGATCGCCTTCTCCAGCACCTGCGCGTAGTGGCCGAGGGCCGCGTCCAGCGTCGCCACGTCCTCCGGCGAAGCCCCCTTCTGCGGGCCGTACACCGCCGCGCAGCCCTTGGGGCCCGTCAGGGGGTTGTCCACGTCGCTGGCCAGGACGAAGTCCACGTCCGCGAACCGCGGGTCGATCCCGGACAGGTCCGCCGACGCCAGCGAGGCCAGGGCGCCGCCGCCCGGGCCCACCGGCTCGCCGTCCGCGTCCAGGAACACCGCGCCCAGCGCGGCCAGCATGCCCGCGCCGCCGTCGGTGGTGGCGCTGCCGCCGACGCCGAAGACGATCGAGCGCGCGCCCGCGTCCAGCGCGGCCTTCAGCAGCTCGCCGGAGCCGTACGTGGTCGCCGTCAGCGCGGCGAAGGTGCCCGCGGGGAGCAGCTGGAGCCCGGAGGCCTCGGCCATCTCGACCACGGCGGTGCCGTCACGGAACGCGAACGCCGCCGTGACCTGCTCGCCGACGGGTCCGGTGACCCGGACCTCCCGGCGCTCGAACCCGGCCGCCACGGCGGCCGCGACCGTGCCGTCGCCGCCGTCCGCGACGGGGAGGGTCTCGACCTCCACGCCGGGTACGGCCCTGCGAAGGCCGGCCGTCACCCGCTCCGCGACCTGAACGGCCGTGAGCGAGCCCTTGAATTTGTCCGCGGCGATGAGCACGCGCGCGGCCTCAGTTACTGCTCCGTCCGTCACCTTGCTAATCCCTTGCTATCGAACAGTGCAGTCGCGCCACCATGAGCTTATCCGGAGGATCCTCCTATGCCCATGAGTGGCCTGGGCCACATGCGGCGCGTCATGCGCCTAAATACGGATATACGTCTGCATAGTGTGGCCGGATGAGCGCGGAATCACTGGAACAGGCACGTCCGGACGCCCCCGGCGCGGGGCCCGGCGTCCTACCCGACGACAGCCCCGACCGCACGGTCGTCGCCGTCGGGGTGCTCGCCGTGCTGGCCGTCGTCGCCTGGGCGGCCCTCGGCAAGGACTCCTTCGACAGCGCCTCCGGCTCCGCGCTGGCCTGGGTGCTGAACAACTTCGCCTGGCTGTTCGTGATCGCCGCCGACGTCTTCCTCGTCCTGTGCGTGGTCCTCGCCGTCAGCCGCTTCGGCCGCATCCGCCTGGGCGCCGACGACTCCGAGCCCGAGTTCGGCAACCTCGCGTGGATCGCGATGATGTTCAGCGCCGGCATGGGCATCGGCCTGATGTTCTACGGGGTGGGGGAGCCCCTCACCCACTACCTCGCCCCGCCCCCCGCCAGCGGCGCCGCCCCCCGCACCGGGGACGCGGCCCGCGCCGCCCTGGACTACTCCTTCTTCCACTGGACCCTCACCCCCTGGGCCATCTACGGCATCGCCGGCCTCGCCCTCGCCTACGCCACCTTCCGCAAGGGCCGCGGCAACCGCCTCAGCTCCGCCTTCGTCCCCCTCATGGGCGCGCGCCGAGCCGCCGGCTGGCCCGGCAAGGCCATCGACCTGCTGGCCGTGTTCGCCACCGTCTTCGGCACCGCCACCAGCCTCGGCCTCGGCGCCCTCCAGGTCTCCCAGGGGCTGGGCATCACCACCGGGATCGAGGACTCCACCGGCGTCCAGCTGACCATCATCGGCTCGCTCTCCGCCGCCTTCGTACTGTCGGCCTTCTCCGGCCTGCACAAGGGCGTCAAATGGCTCAGCACCCTCAACGTCGTGCTCGCCGCCGCCCTGATGGCCTTCGTCTTCCTGCTCGGCCCGACCGTCTACATCCTCGACGTGATCCCCGCCGGCGTCGGCAGCTACCTGCACGAACTGCTGCCCATGGCCAGCCGCACCGGCGCCTTCACCGACAGCGCCTGGCTCGGCGCGTGGACCATCTTCTACTGGGCGTGGTGGCTCTCCTGGGCCCCCTTCGTCGGCACCTTCATCGCCCGGATCTCCCGCGGCCGCACCATCCGCGAGTTCCTCGTCGGCGTCCTGCTGGTCCCCTCCGGAGCCACCGTCGTCTGGTTCTGCGTCATGGGCGGTACCGCCATCCGCCTCGACTCCACCGGCGCCGCCGACCTCGCCGCCAAGGCCAAGGAGGGCGCCGAGGCCTCGCTCTTCGCGATGCTCGACGCCCTCCCGCTCGGCACCCTCACCTCATGGGTGGCCATGGCCCTGGTCGTGACGTACTTCATCACCAGCGCCGACTCCGCCTCCCTGGTCATGGGCTCCCTCACCAGCCGGGGCTCCCTGCACCCGCCCACCTGGCTCGTCGTGACCTGGGGCGTGCTGATGGCCGCCGTCGCCGCCGTCCTGCTCGTCGCGGGCGGCCTGAAGTCCCTCCAGACCGCCACCATCCTCGTCGCCCTGCCCTTCGTGATCGTCATGCTGCTGCTGTGCTGGGCGCTGCTGCGCGAACTGCGCGAGGACCCCGGCGCCGGACCCGCCCGCCACCCCGCCCTGCACGGGCTGCGCGACGCCGTCCGGGCCATGGTGGGCGAGGCCGTCAGCGAGGCCGGACCCTCCCGCCACCCCCGGCTGCGCCGCATCGCCGAGACCCGCGGACGCGACCGCGAGAACACCCCCGACCCACACGAGTGAGCCGCAGGCCCGCCCCGCCCAGCGCCCCCGGGCGCCGGTTAGGGTGGCGGCGTGACCACCACGGATGACTTCGCCACCTACATCGCGAGCCTGCCCCGGGTGCTGGCCGGCGCGGCCGCCCTCTACCGTGACGAGCAGGGCCGCGTCCTGATCGTCGAGCCCAACTACCGCGAGGGCTGGGCGCTGCCCGGCGGCACCGTCGAGTCCGACCGGAACGAGTCGCCGCGCACCGCCGCCCGCCGCGAGAGCGCCGAGGAGATCGGCCTCGACCTGCCCCTCGGCCGGCTCCTCGCCGTCGACTGGAGCCTGGGCGAGGGCCGCCCGCCGCTGGTCGCCTACCTCTACGACGGCGGCGTGCTCGACGCCGCACAGCTGGCCTCCCTCACCCTCCAGGAGGAGGAACTCCTCTCCTGGAAGCTCGTCGAGCCCGCCGAACTCCCCGCGTACCTCCTCGGGTCGCTCGGCCGGCGCACCCAAGAGGCCTACCGCGTACTGGAGTCGGGCGAGGGAACCGTGGAGCTGGAGAACGGCCGCCGCCCTGGGGGCACCTCCCAGCGGTAGCTGGGGGAAGAACGCCTGAACCGACCGACGACCCGGCCTGTCCCGCACTCCTCCACCCAGGGCAGAATCTACAGATGATCACGATGTACGCCTGGCCGAGCACGGCCGACGGCCCCGACGCCCTTCCCATGGTCCACTTCACCACCGAGGAGCAGTCGGGCGGCGAGCTCTCCCCCGAGGGGATGCCGGTCTGGCTGTTCGACACCGCGATACGCGAGGGCGGCTGGGCGAACTTCGAGGACTTCGAGGCCTGGTCCGCGCCCGCCGAGGGCTGGCAGGCCTTCTACCGCCGGGAGGACGACGTCCTCGCCGTCACCGGTCCCGGCCCCTGCGAGGGCTGGTACCAGGGCCGCCTCGGCGCCGACGACGACTGGGTGAAGGCCGCCGCGACCCAGCAGAGCGTGGTCCTGCTCGCCGCGCCGGTCCAGCACCCGTCCCTGTACGCCTACGCCGTCGAGGCGGGCGCGGGCTTCGCCCTCCTGGTCCCGCTGGCAGTGGTCTGACGACAGGTTCTAGCGGGCGCCGCCGCTCTCGAACTCCAGCAGC
Source organism: Streptomyces sp. NPDC029216 (assembly GCF_040648015.1). Taxonomy (NCBI): domain Bacteria; kingdom Bacillati; phylum Actinomycetota; class Actinomycetes; order Kitasatosporales; family Streptomycetaceae; genus Streptomyces; species Streptomyces sp. NPDC029216. The sequence continues at coordinate 22,103 of NZ_JBEZWL010000037.1, forward strand.
CGCACCTTGCGTTCGATCCCGCCGCCGTAGCCCGTCATCGAACCGGAGGAGCCGATCACCCGGTGGCAGGGCACGATGATGCCCACCGGGTTCTTCCCGTTGGCCAGGCCCACCGCGCGCGAGGCGCCCGGCTTGCCGAGCTCCGCCGCGAGCTGCCCGTACGACCAGGTCTGCCCGTACGGGATCCGGACGAGCTGCTCCCAGACGCTGCGCTGGAAGGCGGTGCCCTCCAGCCGGACCGGGACGCTGAACTCGGTCAGCTCGCCGGCGAAGTACGCGGTGAGCTGCCGCACCACCTCCGGGAACGGCTCCTCGGCGGACGCGACGCGCTCACCGAAGGACTCCTCGGCCGGACGGTGCCGCTGCCCGGTCATGTACAGCCCGCTGAGCACCCCGTCGGTGGCGACCAGAGTGAGGGCCCCGTAAGGGCTGTCGACAACGGTGTGCTGCTTGCTGCTGGTCACGACGCTGCTCCTTCTACGGGTTCTGCGGGCATGCGGTTGATCGGGTGGTCGTCGGTGGCCCAGAGGTACTGGACCGCGTACGCGCGCCAGGGCCGCCAGGCGGCGGCGCGGGCGGTGAGGGCGGCGGGCGTGGACGGCAGCCCCAGCCCCCGGGCGGCCTTGCGGACCCCCAGGTCGGAGGGGAGGAACGCGTCCGGGTCGCCCAGGGCCCGCATCGCGATGATCTCGGTGGTCCACGGCCCGAATCCGGGCAGGGCGTTCAGCCGGGCGCGGGCCGCCTCCCAGTCGCTGTCGATGCCGAGCGGCAGCGAGCCGTCCGCCAGGGCCGTGATCAGGGTGGTGAGGGTGGTGCGGCGGCTGCGCGGCATGGACAGCGCCTCGGGGTCGAGGCCGGCCAGTGCCTCCGGGGAGGGGAACAGCCGGGTCAGACCGCCCTGCGGGTCCTCGACGGGCTCCCCGTACGCGGTCACCAGGCGGCCGGCGTGCGTGCGCGCGGCGGCCGTGGACACCTGCTGGCCGATGACGGCCCGTACGGCGAACTCCGCCGCGTCGACGGTACGGGGCACCCGGCGCCCGGGGGCCTTGTCCACGAGCGGCGCCAGCAGTGGGTCGGTGCGCAGCTGGTCGTCGACGGCCTCGGGGTCGGCGTCCAGGTCGAGCATCCACCGGCAGCGGCTGATGGCGATGGTCAGGTCCCGCAGGTCGGTGAGCGCGAGCCGGCAGCCGATGTGGTCGGGGCCGGGGGTGAGGGCCACGACCCCGGAGCCGTGGGGGAGCCGCAGGGTCCGGCGGTAGGCACCGTCACGCCACTCCTCCACGCCGGGGACAGCGGTCGCGACGAGGTGCCCGAAGAGGTTGTCGGGGTTCAGCGGCGCCCGGTAGGGCAGCCGGAGGCTGATCGTCCCGGGGATCCGCGGCTCGCGCCTGCCCGCCCGCGCGGCGCGCGCCCTGAGCTCGCCGGGGGTGAGGGCGAAGACCTCGCGCACCGTCTCGTTGAAGTTCCGGATGGAGGAGAAACCGGCCGCGAAGGCCACGTCGCCCATGGGGAGCTCGGAGGTCTCGATGAGCAGCCGGGCGGTCTGGGCGCGCTGGGCGCGGGCCAGGGCGAGGGGGCCGGCGCCGAGCTCGGCGTTGAGCTGCCGCTCCACCTGGCGGGTGGAGTACCCGAGCCGGGTGGCCAGCCCCGGCACCCCTTCGCGGTCGACGACCCCGTCCTGGATCAGCCGCATCGCGCGTGCGACGGCATCGGCGCGGGCGTTCCACTCGGGTGACCCGGGGCTGGTGTCGGGCCGGCACCGCTTGCAGGCCCGGTACCCGGCCTGCTGGCAGGCGGCGGCGCTGGGCAGGAAGGTCATGTTCTCGACCTTGGGCGGCACGGCCGGGCAGCTGGGCCGGCAGTAGATGCCGGTCGTCCGGACCGCGGTGAAGAACCACCCGTCGAAGCGGGCGTCCTTCGACTGCACGGCCCGCACGCAGCGGTCGGTGTCGGTGTACATGGCTCAAGGATCCCGGCCGTCGGGGACGGGGGCTGGCGGTTTTCCGACATCAAGCGTAGTCGGGCCGGGCCGGGACCGTCCCCCGGCCCGTGGGCGGGGCCATGGCTGGGGCATGGCAGTATGGCGACCGATTTCGGCCATCCGACCTGCTCGTGGCCTGAAACGGCCCGACAGCGAGGCCGAAACGATGCGGGAGGACCCCTGTGAGACCCGAGGCCGTCATCTGGATCGCCGTCTGGCTCTTGTTCCTCGCCGCCTCCCCGGTACTGCTGCGCCGGCACTGGCACGGGGCCGGTATCGCAAGCCGCCCGGATCTGGACTGGGTGTCCTGGTCCCTGCCCTGGTGGATGTCCCCCGGCCCCGCGCTGCGGCGGGGCATCAACCGGGCCCTGCCCATCGTCCTCGGCGGCGTCTGGGTCCTCGCCCTCGGCATGGGCGTGCGCGGTGTGCTGCCGATGCTCGGGGTGGAGCTGTCGGACGCGGCGGGCGTCGGGATCCCGGCCACGGCCCTGGGGCTGATGGCGTTCGGGGCAGTGGTGCTCGCCCCGGCGGTGGTCATGTTCAACCGGCCCCGGCTCCTGGTGGCACCGGGCCTCCGCGGGGAACCCGGGCTGCTGGCCCAGTGGCGTTCCGACCGGCGCAGGAGGGCCGGGGAGACCCCGCCGGACGGTGTCCGGCCGGAGGACCGCGCGCCGCGCGGCACGATCGCCGCCGGGCTGCTGGGCCTGGCCGCCTTCGCGACCCTGGGCACCCTGTACGCGGCCGACTGGTGGCGCGCCGCCGCCCTGCACTGGCCGGGCGGCGGCCACGCCTTCGCCGCCTGTCTCGGTCTCGCCGTGCCCGTGCTGGCCGTCGGGGCGTTCCTCGCCGCCGCCCGGGCCGCCGGTGCGTCCGGGCTCCGCGCCGTCCCGTACTGGCTGCTGACCGGCGCGGTGGCGGCCCCGCTCGCCGTCGCCCTGATGCTGGCCTTCCATACGATGCCCGGCCGACGGGAGGGGACCCGGGGCTGCGGCGACAGCTGCTGGATCCGGTACGCCTACCCGCACGCGGTGGCCTGGCAGGTCACCGGCTTCGTCCTGGGCCTCGCACTCGCCGCACTGCTCGTCTTCGCCCTCCTGCGCCTGCGCCCCCGCCGCTCACCCGCCTCGTCCTGACGGCGCCACCCCGACCGCCAGGCGGTGCCGTGGCGCGCATGCGGAAGGGCCCCGGACGCCTGATGGCGTCCGGGGCCCTTCCGTGGTGTGACCGAGTGCTACGGGAGCTGCGCCGCCCGCGCCTCGCGCCGGTTGTGGCGGAACGTGTTCGCCCGCCGCGTCGTCGCGAACAGCGGAATCGTCGCCGCCAGAGCGATCTGCAGCGCGCAGCCCGTCTGGAGGAGGAGCTGACCCCCCGGCGCGTCGAACGCCCACGCCGCCAGGAGCCCCATGGCCCCCACGATCCAGCTGAGCATCGCCGCCGCGAGGGCACCCCGCGGCTTCGGGTACTCGACCCGGCTCACCATCAGCCAGGCCACGCCCACGATCGCCAGCAGCGTCGGGACGAACGGCAGCTCCAGCAGCACGATCGAGACGACCGTCAGCGCGCCGAAGGGGCTCGGCATGCCCTGGAACATGCCGTCCTTCATCGTCACGCAGCTGAATCTCGCCAGGCGGAGCACCACCGCGAGCAGGACCACGATGGCCGCCAGCGCCGACACCTTCTGGTGCGCGTCGTCGGCGACCATGCCGTAGACCAGCACGAAGTACGCCGGCGCCAGGCCGAAGCTGATCAGGTCGGACAGGTTGTCCAGCTCGGCGCCCATCGGGGAGCTGCGCAGCTTGCGGGCCACGATCCCGTCGAAGAGGTCGAAGACCGCCGCGAGCAGCATCAGTATCACCGCGGTGGCCGCGCTGTGCCGGGCCATGCCGGACTCGCCGCTGCCGGTGAGGTGCGGAATGAGGATCCCGGTGGTGGTGAAGTACACCGCCATGAACCCGCAGGTCGCGTTGCCCAGGGTCAGGGTGTCCGCTATCGACAGCCGCAGCGAGAGCGGCATGTCGTCCTCGGCGGACTCCTCCGGGGCGGACTCGGGAACCCAGCCGGTGGCAGGAGTCTCGGGGTCAGTCACGGTCAATTCGGGTCACCCCCGCGGTGGTGGCCTGACCGACTTCGACCGCGACCTCGACGCCCTCCGGGAGGTAGATGTCGACGCGAGAGCCGAAGCGGATCAGACCGATGCGTTCGCCCTGCTCCACCTTGGTGCCGGCCGGCAGGTACGGGACGATGCGACGGGCGACGGCGCCGGCGATCTGCACCATCTCGATGTCGCCGAGCTCGGTGTCGAAGTGCCAGACGACGCGCTCGTTGTTCTCGCTCTCCTTGTTGAACGCCGGGACGAACCCGCCGGGGATGTGCTCCACGGACGTCACCGTGCCCGCCAGGGGCGCGCGGTTGACGTGGACGTTCAGCGGGCTCATGAAGATCGCGACGCGGGTGCGCCCGTCCTTCCACGGCATGATGCTCTGCACCACGCCGTCGGCGGGCGAGATGACGCGGCCCTGCGCGATCTCGCGCTCCGGGTCGCGGAAGAACCACAGCATGCCCGCCGCGAGCGCGGTGGTGGGCACGGCCACCGCGGCCCAGCGCCCGGACTTGCGGGCCCGGGTCAGGCTGAGGGCCGCGGTGGCAACGGTCGGCAGAAGCCACGGCGATGCTCCGCGCGCGAGGCGTACGCCGAGTCGGCTGTCGCGAGGTGCAGAGGTTTGGCTGTGGGGCATGGATGACCTTCGTAGCGGGTGATTGCCGCGCCGCAAACGGGGGGACGGGACGGCGGCTTTACTGGAATGCTATCGGTTGCGCGCAACAACTGGGCAAGCCAGAAGCCGAGTCGATGGCCCCCAGCCAGTGACTGGCAGTGACTCTCCCACGGAAAACCGTGGGATGAATCACTGCAAAAGGGACTTTCAGCCCTGGACTCGGTACTCCTCAAGCAGGCGGCGCCCGATGATCATTTTCTGGATCTCGGCGGTACCTTCACCGATCAGAAGCATCGGCGCCTCCCGGTAGAGACGCTCGATCTCGTACTCCTTCGAGAATCCGTAGCCGCCGTGGATGCGGAAGGCATCTTCGACGACCTCCTTGCAGTATTCGGAGGCGAGGTACTTCGCCATACCGGCTTCGAGGTCGTTTCGTTCCCCGGAGTCCTTTTTGCGTGCTGCGTTCACCATCATGGCATGGGCCGCTTCGACCTTGGTAGCCATCTCGGCCAGCTTGAACTGGATGGCCTGGTGCTGGGCGATCGCCTTGCCGAAGGTGTGACGTTGCTGGGCATAAGAGACACCCAGCTCGAACGCACGCTGCGCGACGCCGCAGCCACGTGCCGCCACGTTGACGCGGCCGACCTCGACCCCGTCCATCATTTGGTAAAACCCTCGGCCCGTCTGGCCTCCGAGGACCCGATTGGCCGGAATGTGCAGTCCGTCCATGATCAGCTCGGTGGTGTCTACGCCCTTGTAGCCCATCTTGTCGATCTTGCCCGGGATGGTCAGGCCCGGACGGACCTCCCCGAAGCCCGGCTCCTTCTCGACGAGGAAGGTGGTCATCGACTTGTGCGGGGCCGTGCCCTCGGGGTGTCCTTCGTCACTCCGGCACAGGACCGCGACCAGGGTGGAGGTGCCGCCGTTCGTCAGCCACATCTTCTGGCCGTTGAGGACGTACTCGTCACCGTCCTGGACCGCCTTGGACGTGATGGCCGACACATCGGAGCCCAGCCCCGGCTCGGACATCGAGAACGCGCCGCGCACCTCGCCCAGCGCCATGCGCGGGAGGAAGTACTCCTTCTGCTCCTGCGTGCCGTGCTGCTTGAGCATGTACGCGACGATGAAGTGGGTGTTGATGATGCCCGAGACGGACATCCAGCCGCGGGCTATCTCCTCGACGCACAGCGCGTAGGTGAGGAGCGACTCACCCAGGCCGCCGTACTCCTCGGGGATCATCAGACCGAACAGGCCGAGCTCCTTGAGCCCGTCGACGATCTGCTGCGGGTACTCGTCGCGGTGCTCCAGCTCGGTCGCGACCGGGATGATCTCCTTGTCGACGAACTCCCGGACGGTCTTGAGGATCTCCTGCTGGACGTCCGTGAGCCCGGCGGTCTGGGCGAGTCGTGCCATGGCTACTTCCCCTGTTCCTTCAGCTGAGGCCGGCCGGGCTGCTCGCCGCCGCGCGCCTTGATGTACGTCTCGGTCGGAACCATCACCTTGCGCCGGAAGACGCAGACGAGGGTGCCGTCCTGCTTGTAGCCCTTGGTCTCCACGTACACGATCCCGCGGTCGTCCTTCGACTTCGACGGGGTCTTGTCGAGGACCGTGGTCTCGCCGTAGATCGTGTCGCCGTGGAAGGTCGGCGCCACGTGCCGCAGGGACTCGATCTCCAGGTTGGCGATGGCCTTCCCGGAGACGTCCGGCACGGACATGCCCAGCAGCAGGGAGTAGATGTAGTTGCCCACGACGACGTTCTTGCCGAAGTCGGTCGTGTTCTCCGCGTAATTGCTGTCCATGTGCAGCGGGTGGTGGTTCATGGTCAGCAGGCAGAAGAGGTGGTCGTCGTACTCCGTGACCGTCTTCCCGGGCCAGTGCTTGTAGACCGCGCCGACCTCGAACTCTTCGTAGGTGCGTCCGAACTGCATGGCTCAGGCCTCCGGGATCTCGAACTTGGTGGTGCGCTCCATGCCGGCGGCCCGGCCCTTGCCCGCGATGACCAGGGCCATCTTGCGGCTGGCCTCGTCGATCATCTCGTCGCCGAGCATCGCGGAGCCCTTCTTGCCGCCCGCCTCGGAGGTGCACCAGTCGTACGCGTCGAGGATCATCTCGGCGTGGTCGTAGTCCTCCTGCGAGGGGGAGAACACCTCGTTGGCCGCGTCGACCTGGCCCGGGTGCAGCACCCACTTGCCGTCGAAGCCGAGGGCGGCGGCGCGGCCGGCCACCTCGCGGTAGGCGTCCACGTCGCGGATCTGCAGGAAGGGGCCGTCGATCGCCTGGAGGTTGTGGGTACGGGCCGCCATCAGGATCCGCATCAGGATGTAGTGGTAGGCGTCCGCCGGGTAGCCGGGCGGCTGCATGCCCACGACCAGGGACTTCATGTTGATCGAGGCCATGAAGTCGGCCGGGCCGAAGATGATGGTCTCCAGGCGCGGCGAGGCGGCGGCGATCTCGTCGACGTTCACCAGGCCCTTGGCGTTCTCGATCTGCGCCTCGATGCCGATCTTGCCGACCTCGAAGCCCATGGTCTTCTCGATCTGGGTCAGCAGGAGGTCGAGCGCCACGACCTGCTGGGCGTCCTGGACCTTCGGCAGCATGATGCAGTCGAGGTTCTGGCCGGCGCCCTCGACGACCGTGATGACGTCGCGGTACGTCCAGTGGGTGGTCCAGTCGTTGACGCGCACCACGCGGGTCTTGCCCGTCCAGTCGCCGTTGTTCAGCGCGTCCACGATCGTGTGGCGGGCGCCTTCCTTGGCGAGCGGCGCGCAGGCGTCCTCCAGGTCCAGGAAGACCTGGTCGGCCGGCAGGCCCTGGGCCTTCTCCAGGAACCGCGGGTTGGAGCCCGGGACCGCGAGGCAGGAGCGGCGCGGTCGCAGCCGGTTCACGGGGGAGAGGGGCGTGGTCATGCGGGGACCTCCGTGCTTTCAGCGATGGTGAGGGGGTGGAGCTTGTTGGCCTTGCGGATCTCGTCGACGATACGTCCGATGATCTCGGTGATCCCGAAGTCCTTGGGGGTGAACACGGCGGCCACCCCCGCCTCCTTCAGGGTCACTGCGTCGGCGTTCGGAATGATGCCCCCGACGATGACGGGGATGTCGCCCGCCCCCGCCGTGCGCAGGCGTTCCAGGACGTCCGGGACGAGAGCGCAGTGCGAACCGGACAGGATGGACAGTCCCACGCAGTGCACGTCCTCGGCCAGCGCCGCCGTGGAGATCTCCTCGGGCGTCAGCCGGATGCCCTGGTAGACCACCTCGAAGCCGGCGTCGCGGGCCCGGACGGCGATCTGCTCGGCGCCGTTGGAGTGCCCGTCGAGGCCGGGCTTGCCGACCAGCAGGCGCAGCCGGCCGGCGCCCAGCTCGTCCGCCGTGCGGGCGACCTTCTCGCGGACCAGGGCCAGCGGAGTGCCCTCCTCGGCGGCGACCGCCACCGGGGCCGAGGAGACCCCGGTCGGGGCGCGGAACTCGCCGAAGACCTCGCGCAGGGCGCTCGCCCACTCGCCGGTGGTGACACCGGCACGGGCGCACTCCAGGGTGGCCTCCATCAGGTTCTCGGTCCCGGCGGCGGCCTCCTTGAGCCGGTCCAGGGCCTGGCCGACCGTCGGGAAGACGTACGGGTCGCCGCCGCCCTGACGGTCCGAGGTCTCCTGGCGCTCGGAGCGCCAGCGCCGGATCCGCTCGACGGTCAGCTCCTCGACCGCCCCGTCGACCGTCATGATCGCGCCGTCGAGGTCGGCGGTGAGCGGGTTCTCCTCGGTCTGCTGGAAGCAGTTCACCCCGACGATCTTGTCCTCGCCGGACTCGATCCGGGCGCGCCGCTCGGCGTGCGAGGAGACCAGCTGGGACTTCAGGTACCCGGACTCGACGGCGGCCATCGCGCCGCCCATCTCCTGGATCCGGTCGATCTCGGCCAGGCAGTCGGCGACCAGGGAGTCGACCTTGGCCTCGATGACGTGGGAGCCGGCGAAGATGTCCTCGTACTCCAGCAGGTCGCTCTCGTGGGCGAGGACCTGCTGGATGCGCAGCGACCACTGCTGGTCCCAGGGCCGGGGCAGGCCCAGCGCCTCGTTCCAGGCGGGCAGCTGCACCGCGCGGGCGCGGGCGTCCTTGGAGAGGGTCACGGCCAGCATCTCCAGGACGATGCGCTGGACGTTGTTCTCCGGCTGCGCCTCGGTCAGGCCGAGGGAGTTGACCTGGACGCCGTAGCGGAAGCGGCGCTGCTTGGCGTTCTCGATGCCGTAGCGCTCGCGGGTGACCTGGTCCCAGATGCGGCCGAAGGCGCGCATCTTGCACATCTCCTCGATGAAGCGGACGCCCGCGTTCACGAAGAAGGAGATACGGGCGACCACCTCGCCGAAGCGCTCCTGGGGCACCTGCCCCGAGTCGCGCACCGAGTCCAGGACGGCGATCGCGGTGGACATCGCGTACGAGATCTCCTGGACCGGGGTGGCCCCGGCCTCCTGGAGGTGGTACGAGCAGATGTTGATCGGGTTCCACTTGGGGATGTGGTTGACCGTGTACGCGATCATGTCCGTCGTCAGGCGGAGGGACGGTCCCGGCGGGAAGACGTGCGTCCCGCGCGAGAGGTACTCCTTGACGATGTCGTTCTGGGTGGTGCCCTGGAGCTGGGAGATGTCCGCCCCCTGCTCCTCGGCGGCCACCTGGTAGAGCGCCAGCAGCCACATGGCGGTGGCGTTGATCGTCATCGAGGTGTTCATCTGCTCCAGGGGTATGTCCTGGAACAGCCGTCGCATGTCGCCCAGATGGGAGACGGGGACCCCGACCCGGCCCACCTCGCCGCGGGCGAGGATGTGGTCCGGGTCGTAGCCGGTCTGCGTCGGCAGGTCGAAGGCCACCGACAGGCCGGTCTGCCCCTTGGCGAGGTTGCGGCGGTACAGCTCGTTGGACGCCTCGGCCGTGGAGTGGCCGGCGTACGTCCGCATGAGCCACGGACGGTCTTTCTGGCGCTCTGTCATCTCAGGCTGTCCCTCTGGCCCTTGGGCGTCTCAGATGTTGCGGAAGCGGTTGATGGCGTCGAGGTGCTTGGCGCGCATCTCGTGGTCGCGGACGCCCAGCCCCTCCTCGGGGGCGAGCGCGAGGACGCCGACCTTGCCCTGGTGGAGGTTGCGGTGGACGTCGTAGGCGGCCTGGCCGGTCTGCTCCAGGGAGTACGTCTTGGAGAGCGTGGGGTGGATCTTGCCCTTGGCGATCAGGCGGTTCGCCTCCCAGGCCTCGCGGTAGTTGGCGAAGTGCGAGCCGATGATCCGCTTGAGGGACATCCACAGGTAGCGGTTGTCGTACTCGTGCATGTAGCCCGAGGTCGAGGCGCAGGTGGTGATGGTGCCGCCCTTGCGGGTGACGTACACCGAGGCGCCGAAGGTCTCGCGGCCCGGGTGCTCGAAGACGATGTCGATGTCCTCGCCGCCGGTCAGCTCGCGGATGCGCTTGCCGAAGCGCTTCCACTCCTTGGGGTCCTGGGTGTGCTCGTCCTTCCAGAACTTGTAGCCCTCGGCATTGCGGTCGATGACCGCCTCGGCGCCCATGGACCGGCAGATCTCCGCCTTCTCCGGGGAGGAGACGACGCAGATCGGGTTGGCGCCGCCGGCCAGCGCGAACTGGGTGGCGTACGAGCCGAGGCCGCCGCTGGCGCCCCAGATCAGGACGTTGTCGCCCTGCTTCATGCCGGCGCCGTTGCGGGAGACCAGCTGGCGGTAGGCGGTGGAGTTGACCAGGCCGGGGGAGGCGGCCTCCTCCCAGCTGAGGTGGCCGGGCTTGGGCATCAGCTGGTTGGACTTGACGAGGGCGATCTCCGCCAGGCCGCCGAAGTTGGTCTCGAAGCCCCAGATGCGCTGCTCGGGGTCGAGCATCGTGTCGTTGTGGCCGTCCGAGGACTCCAGTTCGACCGACAGGCAGTGTGCGACGACCTCGTCGCCGGGCTTCCAGGCGTTGACGCCGGGGCCGGTGCGCAGGACGACGCCCGCGAGGTCGGAGCCGATGATGTGGTACGGGAGGTCGTGGCGCTTGGTGAGCTCCGAGAGGCGGCCGTAGCGCTCCAGGAAGCCGAAGGTGGACAGCGGCTCGAAGATCGAGGTCCACACGGAGTTGTAGTTGACCGAGGAGGCCATGACGGCGACGAGGGCCTCGCCCGGGCCCAGCTCCGGCACCGGGACCTGGTCCAGGTGCAGGGACTTGCGGGGGTCCTTGTCGCGGCTGGCGAGCCCGTCGAACATCTCGGTCTCGTCCTTGTGCACGGTGATCGCGCGGTACGAGTCGGGCAGCGGCAGCGCCGCGAAGTCTGCGGCGGTGGCGGACTGCGACTGAATCGCGTCCAGGATGTCCTTCACGGTGTGGCCTCCGGCTGAGCGCTGTGTGAGGGTGCGCTGAGGGGTACGCGGTACGTGTGGTGTGGGGTGCTGCGGGGTGCCGTCGGTCCGGCGGAGCTGTGGTGCGGCCGCGCCTGTGGTGGGGCGGGCGGGGGGCCTGGTGACGCAGGCATCCGGGGCGCGTTCCGTGCCGAGTGGGCGTGGACCGCGGGGACGTCCGGACGGGATTCAACGTATGGCACCCCGTGTCACTCGGCAAGGCACTGCGTGCCAAAAATTTCTCTCACTTGCCGATTGACCTGCACAGATGAGCGATGATCGATCAGAGTTACCCGCGAGTAGGGGCAACCCGGACAAACGCAAACGGCCGCCCCCGGATCGGGAGCGGCCGCTGTGACGAGCGCGACTTACTTGTTCTTGAGTGCTTCCTCGATGGTCCGCATGACCTCGTCGAGCGGAGCGTCGGTGCGGGCCACCGCGACGAGCACCTCGCCCTCGGCGCGCACCGCCGCCTGAGGGGCCGCGGCGGCGCTGCCCAGGGAGCGGCCCGCGCCGATGCCGGAGCCGAAGGTCTTGCGGACGATCGCGAAGGCGTGGTCCAGCTGCGCCTCCACGTCCCCCTGCCCGCCGGCCCGCAGCCAGCGCCGCAGCACGTGGTTGTGCGCGGTCACGACCGCCGAGGCGGCCACCTCCGCCAGCAGCGGGTCGTCGTTGCCGTCGTGGGGCTCGGTCTCGTCGAAATGGGCCAGCAGATAGCGGGTGAACAGGCGCTCGTAGCGGGCCACCGAGGCGATCTCCCGCTCCCGCAGCGCCGGAACCTCGCGGGTCAGCCGGTAGCGCTCCACCGACACCGCCGGCGAGGCGGCGTACATCTTCATGACTTCCTTGATCCCCCGGCACACCGTGTCGAGCGGGTGCTCGTGCGCCGGGGCCACGTCCAGGACCGCCTCGGCGCGGATCAGGGTGTCGTCGTGGTCCGGGAAGATCGCCTCTTCCTTGGACCGGAAGTGCCGGAAGAAGGTCCGGCGCGCCACCCCGGCGGCCGCGGCGATCTCGTCGACCGTCGTGGCCTCGTACCCCTTCGTCGCGAACAGCTCCATGGCCGCCGTGGCGAGCTCGCGGCGCATCTTCAGGCGCTGGGCGGCCGCCCGGGTGCCGGCAGAGCCCTCCGGGGCGTCGGAGGCGGAAGCGGCGCGGGGTGAGGTCTTGGCGGGCTGGGACATAGAGCGAAAGTACTTCATTCGCGCAGGCGCGCGCGCCGGAGGGGGGTGAGAGGGGGGTGGATGCGGGGGAGGGCCCGCACTGGGCTCGGGAGGGTATGTCCGCCGTGAGGGTCCGGCGGACCCGAGCAGCCCTCCCCACGCATCCTGCTCAGGGCCCGGCCGGGGGTTACCGGCGGGCGTACTCACGGAATCCGCGGCCGGTCTTCCGGCCCAGGCAGCCCGCCGCGACCAGGTGCTCCAGCAGCGGGGACGGGGCCAGGCCCGGGTCGCGGAACTCCTGGTGGAGCACCTTCTCGATGGCCAGGGACACGTCCAGGCCGACCACGTCGAGGAGCTCGAAGGGCCCCATCGGGTAGCCGCCGCCCAGCTTCATCGCGGCGTCGATGTCGTCGAGGCTGGCGTAGTGCTGCTCGACCATCTTGACCGCGTTGTTCAGGTACGGGAACAGCAGCGCGTTCACGATGAACCCCGCCCGGTCCCCGCAGTCCACCGCGTGCTTGCGGATCTTCCCGCAGACCTCGCGGACCGTGGCGTGCACGTCGTCGGCCGTCAGGACGGTCCGGACCACCTCGACGAGCTTCATGGCCGGCGCCGGGTTGAAGAAGTGCATGCCGATCACGTCCTGCGGACGCTCGGTCGCACGCGCCACGGCGATCACCGGCAGCGAGGAGGTGGTGGTGGCCAGCACCGCGCCCGGCTTGCAGACCTTGTCCAGGCCCGCGAAGAGCTGCTGCTTGACGGCCAGGTCCTCGGCGACGGCCTCGACGGCCAGGTCCACCTCGGCGAAGGCCTCCAGCGAGCCCGCCGGGGTGATCAGGTCGAGGGTCTGCGCGGCGGCCTCCTCGCTCAGGCGGCCCTTGGACACCGCACGGCCCAGGGACTTCCCGATCGCGGCCTTCGCGGCCTCCGCCTTCTCCTGGCTGCGGGCGGCCAGCACCACGGCGTAGCCGGCCTGCGCGAAGACCTGCGCGATACCGCTCGCCATGGTCCCGGAGCCGGCCACGCCGACCGAGGAGACCGGACGGCCTGCGCCCAGCAGGGACCCGTCCAGCGGGGTCTGGAGGTCGCGGACCACCACGGGGCTGCCCGGGGCCTCGTACGTGTAGAAGCCGCGGCCGGCCTTCTGACCGGTCAGGCCCGCCTCCACGAGCTGGCCCAGGATCGGGGCCGGGGCGTGCAGCCGGTCGCCGGAGGAGGCGTACATGGCCTCCAGCACCGTACGGGCGGTGTCCACGCCGACCAGGTCGAGCAGGGCGAGCGGGCCCATCGGCAGGCCGCAGCCGAGCTTCATCGCCGCGTCGATGTCCTCGCGGGAGGCGTACTTGGCCTCGTACATCGCCGCGGCCTGGTTGAGGTAGCCGAAGAGCAGCCCGTCGGCGACGAAGCCGGGCCGGTCGCCGACCGCGACGGGCTCCTTGCCGAGCTCGCGGGCCAGGGAGGTGACCGCCTCGACCGCGGTCGGCGCGGTCAGCACGCTGGAGACGATCTCGACGAGCCGCATCGCCGGGGCCGGGTTGAAGAAGTGCATGCCCAGGACCCGCTCGGGGTGCAGGGACTCGGCGGCGAGCCGGGTCACGGACAGCGCGTTGGTGCCGGTGGCCAGGACGGTGTCGGGCCGCACGACCGCGTCGAGCTCGTCGAACACCCGGTGCTTGAGCTCGTAGTCCTCCGGGACCACCTCGATGACGAGGTCGGCGTCGGCGGCGGCGGACAGCTCGGCGGAGGTGCGGAAGCGGGCGAGGACCTCCGCGCGCTCCTGCTCGGTGAGCTTCTGCCTGGCCACGGAGCGGGCCGTGGCGGCCGCGAGGGCCCCGGAGGCCCGGCGGGCCGCGGCCTCGCTGATGTCGATGCCGACGACCTCGCGGCCGGCCCGGGCGAGGACCTCGGCGATGCCGGTGCCCATGGTGCCGAGGCCGACGACGGCGATCGTGCGGAGGGAGGAGGGACTGGACGTGGACGGAAGGTCCATCGCGGGACTCCAGTGGAATGAGGGTGACGACTGAGGGAACGCGCGCGGCGCACGGTGCGCGCGGGGTGCCGTACGGCGGAGTGGTGCGGGAGGGTGCGGGAACGCGGTGCGGGGACGCACGTGCGCGAAGGCGGTGCGTCGGCGCGGTGCGTGGGAGCCGAACGGGCGTGCCGTGCGGGGCGGGCCCGCGGTGGTCGCGCCCGGAGACGGGCGCGGCGGGCCTGGGCGGCACGACCCTGTCCCGGGGTCCTGCCGTGCGTACGGGTGGAGCGGTGAACCGACTGGCACGGGGCGGCTGCGTCACCAGGCCGGTCCCGTGCGTGTGGAAGTGACAGTAACCCGCCAGTAACTGGCGCGCCAGAGCGCGGAGATGTGACCTGTACCGCCCAAATGTACCGATCATCGATGATCGATCAGCCCGGGTGCCGGGGGCGGGGTCAGGGGGAGGGTGGAACTCCGCCGAACCGGGCGTGGCGCGGCCCGCGGAGCCCTAGGGTGGCCGCGTGAACGACGTGCTGGAGCGCCTGCGGGCGGAGGCGGGCGGGTCGCCCGGGTACGAGGCGCTGCTGACGGCCGGCCCCGACGGGCTGGCCGACTCGCTGACCTCGGCCGGGCAGCCCCTGTGGGCCCGGGAGCTGGCCGCGTACCGGCTGGGGATGGCGCGGGACCGGCGGGCCTTCGAGCCCCTGGTCCTGCTGCTCAACCACCGGGACCCCGCGCGCTGCGAGGCCGCCGCGCAGGCCCTCGGCGTCCTCGGCGACCCGCGCACCGCCCGGGCGGCCGCCGCCCTCGCGACCAACACCCTGCGCACCGCCTACGCCCTGCACCCGGTGCGGCTGCTGGCCGCGCTGCGGGCGCCCGAGTCGGCCCCGGCCCTGATCTCGACCCTCTCGCGGCTGCTGGCCCCGCACGACCCGTACTGGCGGGTGGCGCTGGCCTGCGTCGAGGGCCTGGGCGCGCTGGCCGACGCCCGGGCCCGCGACGTCCTGGTCCGCGCCCAGGCCCACCCCCGCCTGGCCCTGGCGGCCACGGACGCCCTCAACCGCCTGCAGTCCCGCCACCCGGACGCCTGAGCCCCGGCCCGGACCGGGGCGCGTACGCCGCGTCGGCGTCAGCCGGCCGTCGGGACGATCGCGAAGGCCTCTATCTCCAGGAGGAGTTCCGGGCGGAACAGGGCCGCGACCTGGACCGCCGAGGAGGCCGGCAGCAGGTGCGGGGCGATCACCTCGTCGCGGGCCGCCCGGACCGCCGGGAGGTGGGCCACGTCCGTGACGAAGTACGTCAGCTTCACCACGTCCTCGAAGCCCGCCCCCGCCGCCGCCAGGCACCGCCGCAGGTTCTCGAACACCCGGCGGGCCTGGGCGGCGGGATCGCCCTCGCCCACCACCTCCCCCTTCTCGTCGAGGGCGCACTGCCCCGAGACGGCCACGAACCGCCCGGTGCCCCAGACGACGTGGCTGTAGCCGGTACCGGGGCTGACGCCCTCCGGCGCGGTGATCCGGGTGAGGTGGCCGCCGTCGTGCGCGGCGGGAGGTACGGGTACGGGGGAGTCGGTCATGTGACGATCTTGCCCGCCGGAGGTCAGCTCCGGAAGCCCAGCAGCCCGTGCAGGGCCGCGCCGCCCGCCGAGGCCGGGACCGCGCGGGTCGCCGCCGTCGGCTTCGGCGCCGGCTGGGCCGGGCAGACGGCGTCGGAGGCCTGACCCGTCCTCAGGTACGCCGCGAGCTTCTCGTCCAGGCACTTGTTGCCGCTCAGTGCGATGCCGTGGTTGCCGCCGCCCTCCTCCACCACCAGGGCCGAGCCCGCCAGCCGGTGCCGCATGCTCACCGCGCCCTCGTACGGGGTCGCCGCGTCCTCCGTCGCCTGGAACAGCAGCGCCCCGGGCAGGGCGGTGTTCGTCACGTCCGGGGCCTCCAGCGGCTCCGTCGGCCAGAAGGCGCACGGCGCGTTGTACCAGGCGTTGTTCCAGGTCATGAACGGAGCCTTGGCGTGCGTGCGCCACATGTCGGCCCGCCACCGGTTCCAGTCCTTCGGCCAGGCCGAGTCCCGGCACTGCACCGCCGTGTACACGCTGTAGGAGTTCCCCGCCGACGGCTCCACCGCGCCGAACCGCTCGTACGCCGCCACCAGCGGCTTCGGGTCCTGCTTCACCGCGTACGCCGCGAAGGCCTCGGCCAGGTGCGGCCAGTAGCCGTTGTAGTAGCCGCCCGGCATGTACGTGTCCTCCAGCTCGGCCGGGCCCACCTTCCCGCCGGCCGGGGTCCCGCGCAGCGCCTCCCGCATCGCGTACCAGCGCCGCTCCACACCGGCCGGGTCGGTGCCCAGGTGGTAGGTGGAGTCGTACCGGGCCACCCAGGCCAGGAACGCCTTGTGGCGGGCGTCGAAGGCCTGGTCCTGGGCCAGGTTGTCCTCGTACCACACCCCGCCCGGGTCGACCACGGAGTCCAGCACCAGCCGGTGCACCCGGTCCGGGTGGAGCTTGGCGTACACCGCGCCCAGGTAGGTGCCGTAGGAGTAGCCGAAGTAGCTGACCTTCTGCGCGCCCAGGGCCGTGCGCAGCACCTCCAGGTCGCGGGCGGCCGAGACGGTGCCGACGTACGGGAGCACGTCCGCGTGCTTCGTCCGGCAGGACTCGGCGAAGGAGCGCACCCGCTCCAGGTTGGCCCGCTCGGTCGCCGCGTCCAGCGGCACCGAGTCCGGCCGCACGGGCTTGAAGTGGCCGGCCCCGCAGTCCAGCGCGGGCTCGCTCTTGCCGACGCCGCGCGGGTCGAAGCCGATCACGTCGTACTGCGCCGCCACGTCCTTGGGCAGGGCGGAGGCGACGAACCCGGCCAGGGCGCGGCCGCTGCCGCCCGGACCGCCGGGGTTGACCAGCAGCGGCCCCTGGAACGCGGAGGCGGTGTGCGGGACCCGGGTCAGGGCCAGGGAGATCTGCCGCCCCGCGGGCCGCTCGTGGTCGAGGGGGACCCGGAGGGAGGCGCACTGCAGGGTCGGGTAGCGGGGGGTCGCACAGCCGGTCCAGCGCAGCCCGGCGGCGGCGGGAGCGGGCGCCGGGGCCGGCGCCGGGGCGGCGGTGACGGGGCTCGCGAGGGCCGCGGCGACCGTGGAGATCGCCAGCAGCAGGGCGGCGCGCCTCTTCACGGGGCCGCGCTGCTTCGCGGGGTGCGGTACGGGGTGGAGCATGGGGCCTCCCAGCCGAGGGGTCTGGGCGGAATCGTCCCGGAAACCGCGCCCGGAAAGCAGGATTGGGCTGCCTATTGGCCCGATGTGATGACCCCTCGGGCGGCGTCCGGGTCACGGCGGCGGCCGGCCCGGGTCACAGGAGCGTCAGCTGGGTCGGCCCGGCCGGGGGTCCCTGCGGCGGGCCGGCGTCGCCCCGCGCCGAGGACCGCCGGGCCGGGCCGATGCCGAATTCGGCCGCCAGTTCGTGGACTTGGCGGGTGGTCCGGCGCTGGTACCAGGTGGGCGCGTGGGCACCGCCCGCGTACATCCGTTCGTACCGTTCGACCAGGTGCGGGTGATGGCGCCCCAGCCACGCCATGAACCACTCGCGCGCCCCGGGCCGCAGATGGAGTACCAGCGGTGTCACCGGGTCCGCGCCGGACCGGGCGATCGCACGGACGGTCTCCCGCAGCTGCTCCGGGGAGTCCCCGGGGAAGGGGATCACCGGGGCCATCAGCACCCCGCACCCGATCCCGGCGTCCCGGACGGCCCGTACGGCGCCCAGCCGGGCGGCCGGGGAGGGGGGCCGGGCCCGGTACGGGTTGACGGTCCATTCGAGGCATCCGTGAGGCCCCGGGGACCCGGTTGAGGACCGAGCGGGCGCGCACTTCGTGGAAGGTGGTCCCGCGGAACTCGGGGGTGCCGAAGATCCGCGTGACGACGGAGCCGGCCTCGAACAGGGCGGCCGGGCCGCCGGTCGGGGCCCCGGTCGGATTCCCCCGGCGCATGGCTGCCGCCGCGGTGACGGGCCCGGGAATAGAGCAAACGTTCCCGTGATCGTGCGGGGGGCTCCTCCCGCCCCCCGCCGGCGGGCCCCGCCGCCGGCCGCCCCCGGATTTGGGCGGCCGCCCCGGAGGTGGTTGGCTTGCCGCGAAGAACGGACACGACTGCTGGAGGAACAGGTATGGCGCAGGTCGAGGCCACCACGGAGCGCATCATCGGGGCCGACGCGGAGACCGTCTTCGACGCGCTGGCGGACTACACCGGTACCCGGGGCAAGCTGCTCCCCGAGCACTTCAGCGAGTACGAGGTGCGCGAGGGCGGCGACGGCGAGGGCACCCTCGTCCACTGGAAGCTCCAGGCCACCAGCAAGCGCGTCCGCGACTGCCTGCTGGAGGTCACCGAGCCCACGGACGGCCAGCTCGTGGAGAAGGACCGCAACTCCTCCATGGTCACCACCTGGACCGTCACCCCGGCCGGTGAGGGCAAGTCCAAGGCCGTCGTCAGCACCGTCTGGAACGGCGCGGGCGGCATCGGCGGCTTCTTCGAGCGCACCTTCGCCCCCAAGGGCCTCGGCCGCATCTACGACACCGTCCTCGACAACCTGGCCCGGGAAGTCGAAGCCTGACGGACGCCGTTGGCCGCCGTCGGGGCAACTCCCGGAGGCGGCTCACCGGTTCGGGTGGAATTCCCGGTCCGGCGCCGGACATCCCCGGCGCCCCGGGCGCCCGCGCGTCAAGCCCCGGCCCCCGGCCCCGAGCGGCCCGGGCGTGGCCCCCGGGACCGGACGCGGCCGGGCGGCTAGGGTGGGGCCCCTGTCGACCCGACCACCGGGGGCCCGATGAAGATCCTCATCTCCGCCGACATGGAAGGCGCCACCGGCGTCACCTGGCCCGCCGACGTGCTGCCGGGAACCCCGCAGTGGGAGCGCTGCCGGTCCATGTTCACCTCCGACGTCAACGCCGCCGTGCTCGGCTTCTACGACGGAGGCGCCGACCGGGTCCTCATCAACGAGGCCCACTGGACCATGCGCAACCTGCTGCTGGAGGACCTCGACGCGCGCGCCGAGATGATCACCGGCCGCCACAAGTCCCTCTCCATGGTCGAGGGCGTCCAGCACGGGGACGTCGACGGGGTCGCCTTCGTCGGCTACCACACCGGCGCCGGCACCGAAGGCGTCCTCGCCCACACCTACCTCGCCAACTCCCTCACCGGAGTCTGGCTCGACGGCCTGCGCGCCAGCGAGGGCGTGCTCAACGCCCACGTCGTCGCCGAGTACGGGGTCCCCGTCATCCTGGTCACCGGCGACGACCTGACCTGCGCCGACGCGGCCGGCTACGCCCCGGACGCCCGAACCGTCGCCGTCAAGGACCACGTCTCGCGCTACGCGGCCGTCTGCCGCACCCCGGCCCGTACCGCCGCCGACATCCGGGCCGCCGCCACCGAGGCCGTCAAGCTCGCCGTCCGGCACGAGCCGGTGCGCGGCGGGCCGCACACGATGGAGGTGGAGTTCGACGCCGAACACCTGTCGATGGCCGCCACCGTCGTCCCCGGCGTCGAACGCGTCGGCGAGCGCAGGATCGCCTACACCAGCGGGACCATGTACGAGGGGATCCGGACCTTCAAAGCGGTCACCACGGTCGTCTCGGCGGCTCTGGAGGAGCAGTATGGCTGACGTGGAACGGGTGGACGCCGCCCCCGCGGGCACGGCCGACGCACAGGGCCCCGACGGGACGGCCCTCGACGCGGCGGCCTTCGACGAGGTCGTCGCGTTCACCTCCGGGCTCATCCGCATCGACACCAGCAACCGCGGCGCCGGCGACTGCCGGGAGCGGCCCGCCGCCGAGTACGCCGCCGAGCGCCTCGCCGGGGCCGGGCTGGACCCCGCCCTGCTGGAGCGCACCCCGGGCCGCACCAACGTGGTGGCCCGCGTCGAGGGCACCGACCCCTCCGCACCCGCCCTCCTCGTCCACGGCC
Organism: Streptomyces sp. NPDC029216; assembly: GCF_040648015.1. NCBI lineage: Bacteria > Bacillati > Actinomycetota > Actinomycetes > Kitasatosporales > Streptomycetaceae > Streptomyces > Streptomyces sp. NPDC029216. The sequence continues at coordinate 42,228 of NZ_JBEZWL010000037.1, forward strand.
ACCTCGACGTGGTACCCGCCGAGGCCGCCGACTGGAGCGTCGACCCCTTTTCCGGCGAGGTCCGCGACGGGGTGGTCTGGGGCCGCGGAGCGGTCGACATGAAGAACATGGACGCCATGGTCCTGGCCGTCGTACGGGCCTGGGCGCGCACCGGCGCCCGCCCGCGCCGGGACATCGTGATCGCCTTCACCGCGGACGAGGAGGACAGCGCGGTCGACGGCTCAGGCTTCCTCGCCGACCACCACCCCCACCTCTTCGAGGGCTGTACGGAGGGCCTGAGCGAATCCGGGGCCTTCACCCTGCACACCGGACCCGGCGGCCGGCCCCTGTACCCCATCGCCGCCGGCGAACGCGGCACCGCCTGGCTGAAACTGACCGCGCACGGCCGCACCGGCCACGGCTCCAAGCCCAACCGGGCCAACGCCGTCAGCCGGCTCGCCGCCGCCGTCGCCCGCATCGGCGAGCACGAATGGCCGGTCCGCCTCACCGGCACCGTCGCCGCCTGCATCACCGAACTCGCCGCCCTCCAGGGCCTGTCCGTCGACCCGCACGCACCCGGCTTCGACCTCGACGCGGTCCTCGGCAAACTCGGCCCGGCCGCCGCCCTGGTGGAGGCCACCCTGCGCAACAGCGCCAACCCGACGATGCTCAGCGCCGGTTACAAACTCAACGTCGTCCCCGGACGGGCCACCGCCCGCATCGACGGACGGACCCTGCCCGGCGGCGAGGCCGAGTTCGCCGCCGTCCTCGACGAACTCACCGGCCCCCACGTGGACTGGGAGTTCGAGCACCGCGAGGTCCCACTCGAAGCCCCCGTCGACGGGCGGACGTACGCGGTCCTGCGCGAGGCCGTCGAGTACTTCGACCCCGCCGGACACGCCGTGCCCTTCTGCATGGCCGGCGGCACCGACGCCAAGCAGTTCTCCCGCCTCGGCATCACCGGCTACGGCTACTCCCCGCTCAAACTGCCGCCGGGCTTCGACTACTGGGCCCTCTTCCACGGCGTGGACGAACGGGTCCCCGTCGACGCCCTGCACTTCGGCGTCCGCGTCCTGGACCGCGCGCTGCGGAACCTGTGATGGGGGCCCGGTGATGGCGGCGGCCGCCGCCTGCGGCCCCTACGGCAGCTGGCCCTCACCGCTCGCCGCCGCGCACGCCGCCGCCCACGACGGACGGCCCGAGTACCTCGGCACCATCGGCCCCGAGGTGTGGTGGACCGAGCCCCGCCCCGAGGAGGGCGGCCGCCGCACCCTCGTGCGCCGCCCCGCCGGCGGCGGCCCCGCCCGGCCGGTGCTGCCCGCCCCCTGGAACGTGCGCAGCCGCCTCACCGAGTACGGGGGCCTGCCCTGGGCGGGCGCCGAACGGGCCGACGGGGGGCCGCTGGTGGTCTTCGTCCACCACGCCGACCAGCGGCTGTACGCGTACGAACCCGACGCCCCCGGCGCACCCCCGCCCCGCCCGCTCACCCCGCTCTCGGCCGTCGGCGGCGGACTGCGCTGGGCCGACCCCGTGCTGCGCGGCGGCGAAGTCTGGTGCGTGCTGGAGGAGTTCACCGGCCCCGCCCCGGGCGACGTACGCCGCGTCGCCGCCGCCGTACCGCTGGACGGCACCGCCGCCGCCGACCGGGCCGCCGTCCGGGAGCTCACCGACGACCGGCACCGCTTCCGGACCGGGCCGAAGCCCTCCCCCGACGGGCGCAGCGCCGCCTGGCTGGTGTGGGACCACCCCCGGATGCCCTGGGACGGCACGGAACTCCAGCTGGCCGACGTCCGCCCCGACGGGACGCTCGGCACGCCCCGTACGGTCCTCGGCGGGCCCGACGAGGCCGTGGCCCAGGTGGCGTGGGCGGCCGACGGGACCCTGCTCGCGGTGAGCGACCGCAGCGGCTGGTGGAACCCGTACCGGGTGGACCCGGGCGGCGGCACGGCCGTCAACCTGTGCCCCCGCGAGGAGGAGTTCGGCGGGCCGCTGTGGAAGCCGGGCCTGACCTGGCTGGCCCCGCTGCCGGACGGCCTGCTGGCCGTGCTGCACGGCCAGGGCTCCTCCGTCCTGGGCGTCCTGGACCCCGACAGCGGCGACCTGGTCGACGCCGCCGGACCCTGGACGGCCTGGCAGCCCTCCCTCGCCGTCAGCGGCAGCCGCGTCTACGGGGTCGCCGCCAGCCCGCGCAGCGGGTACGAGGTCGTCGAACTGGACACCGCCACCGGGCACGCCCGGGTGGTCGGCGCCCGCGCCGCCGACCCGGTGGACCCGGCGTACTACCCCGAGCCGCAGAGCCGCACCTTCCCCGGCCCAGGCGGCCGTGAGATCCACGCCCACGTCTACCCGCCCCACCACCCCGCCCGGCGGGCGCCCGCCGAGGAACTGCCGCCGTACGTGGTGTGGGCGCACGGCGGGCCCACCGACCACGTACCGCCCGTACTCGACCTGCACATCGCCTACTTCACCTCGCGCGGCATCGGCGTCGTCGAGGTGAACTACGGCGGCTCCACCGGCTACGGCCGCGCCTACCGCGAACGGCTGCGCGAACAGTGGGGCGTGGTCGACGTCGAGGACTGCGCCGCCGTCGCCCGCGCCCTGGCCGACGAGGGCACCGCCGACCCCGCCCGGCTCGCCATCCGGGGCGCCAGCGCGGGCGGCTGGACGGCGGCCGCCTCCCTGGCCGCCACCGGCCTGTACGCCTGCGCGGCGATCATCTACCCGGTCCTGGACCTGAGGGGCTTCGCCGCCGAGACCCACGACCTGGAGTCGCACTACGCCGACGGCCTGGCCGGCCCGCCCCCGGCCCTGGAACTCCGCTGCCGCGAACGCTCGCCCGTCGCCCACGCCGACCGGATCACCGCCCCGTTCGTCCTGCTCCAGGGCCTGGACGACCCCGTCTGCCCGCCCGCCCAGGCCGAACGCTTCCTGGCAGCGCTGCGCACCCGCACACCGGTGGTCCCGCACGCGTACCTCACCTTCGAGGGCGAGGGGCACGGCTTCCGGCGGGCGGACACGATGGTACGGGCACTGGAAGCCGAACTGTCCCTGTACGCCCAGGTCTTCGGCCTCACCCGACCGGACGTACCGCGCCTGGAACTGCGCACGGACGAGACGGCCGGCTAGGCGGTGTCCAGGCCGTGTCCAGGCCGCGCCTGGGCCGTGCGCAGCCAGACGCGGAGGGGGCCGATCGGGCTGAACCCGGCGCGGACGGCCGTGTCGAGGTCCTCCCCGTGCTCGTAGCCCACGACCGGCAGCCCCGGCCAGTGGCGGGCCGCCGCGCCGAGGGCGGCCGCCCAGGCGGAGCCGATGTCCGTCTCGTCCCGGGCGAACACGTTCGACACCCCCACCACGCCGCCGCCGGTGCTCACGACGGCCCCGGCCGCGATCCGGCCCCGGTCGTCCCGGCCCACCAGGATGACGACGCCCTCCCTCAGCAGCCCGGCGTGGAACAGACCGGTGCTCTCCCCGCCGCCCCAGGCGGCCTCCCAGCGCGCCAGTTCCCCGGGAGCCTCGGCCTCGTCCCACTCCAGCCGGCCGCCGTCCGGCACGGCGGCCCCGGCCGGACGGTGGATCCACTGCGCCTCGAACAGCACCTCGAAACCGGCCGGGGCCAGGTCGAGCGAGGCGAAGCTGTCCTTCACCGAGCAGCCGGGGCCGACGGTGTCGACCCCGGCGAGCACCTCGGCGGCCGAGACCCCGGGGACGAGGGTGACGGCGTCGGGGTACAGCGGCGGGGTCCGCCGGGGGCTGCACCAGAGGGCACGGCGGAAGTGGCCGCTGCGGGAAACGGCGGCGCACCACTCGGCGTTGTTGCGGGCGGCGGCGCGGAGCAGCGCGGGGATGTCCGGTTCGGTGATCACACCGGGATGCTGCCACGGGGCTGGTGGTCGACGGCACCCTGGTGCCTACCCGGGACCACGGCATCGCTGAACAGTCAAAGAACCACCGGTGCCCCTCGCGGTCTCGGAGGAGAATCAGTCGAGGCAGAACTCGTTGCCCTCGATGTCCTGCATCGTGATGCACGACTCGTTGACGCCATCGGCGCGCTGCGTCAGCACGTGTTTCGCGCCGAGCGCCATCAGCCGTGCGCATTCGGCCTCAAGTGTGGCCAGGCGCTCGTCACCCACGAGGCCGGTGCCGACCCGCACATCGAGATGCAGGCGGTTCTTGACGACCTTGCCTTCGGGAACTCGCTGGAAGAGCACGCGCGGGCCCACACCCGAGGGATCGGTGCACGCGAAGTAGATCTCGTCCTCAGGCGGCAGCGAGTGGTGGTACTCCTCCCACGTGGCAAAGCCCTCCGGGACTGTCGGTACGACGTACCCCAGCACCTCGCACCAGAAGGCGGCGAGGCGCGCAGGCTCCGCGCAGTCGAAGGTCACTTGGAACTGCTTGATCATTGACATCGGCGCACGATAACAGGGGGCCCCGCTCATCTCCCCGGGCGGGTGGATCCACAGGGTGGGACCCAGGATCCGATCTCGGCCGACCACTCTCGTGCCGAAGATCAGTCACGGGACAGCCCTTAGCCTGGGGCGATGCCACATTCGACGTCCACGTCCGCGTCCAGGTACCTGACGGAGGGCCCGCGGGTCGGCCTGCGGCCCTTCAGGGCCGCCGACGGAGCGGAGTTCACCGCGCGGGTGCGCGAGAGCCGCGCACTGCACGAGCCCTGGCTGTTCCCGCCGGCCACGGTCGAGGACTACGAGCCGTACGCGGCCCGCCTCGCGGAGGGCGTATCGCGGGCCGGCTTCCTGGTCTGCGAGGTGGCCACGGGGGCCATCGCCGGGTTCATCAACGTCAACAACATCGTCCGGGGCGCCTTCCAGTGCGGGGCGCTGGGCTACGGGGCCTTCGCGCACGCGGCGAGGCGCGGGCTGCTGGGGGAGGGGATGGACCTCCTCCTGGCCCACGCCCTCGGACCGGGCCTCGGCCTGCACCGCCTGGAGGCGAACATCCAGCCGGGCAACACGGCGTCGATCGCCCTGGTCCGCGGGCGGGGCTTCCGCCTGGAGGGCTTCTCGCCGGCCTTCCTCCACGTCGCGGGCGCCTGGCGCGACCACGAACGCTGGGCCATCACGGCCCCGACCGCCTGACGCCGTCGCCGCTGCGCCGGTGCCGCTGCGCCGGTGCCGCTGCGCGGGGCGAGGTGGGCGAGCCCCGGACCCCGTACGTGCGCTGCGCGCCCGTGCGCCCAATCGCCGCGCGGGCTGGAATTTCGCTGCGCGAAATCCAGCCGCGGGCGATGCGGCGGGCGACGGACCAGCCGCGCCGAAATCCAGCCCCGCGCAGCGGGCGAAAAACCCCGGCCCCCGGACCCCGTATCGGACAGCATGGACCCATGCGAAGCCTCGTCCTGCTCGACGCCCCCTCCAACCTCGGCCTGCGCCCCCCGTCCCCCGGCACCGTCCCCGGCGTCTACAAGCTCGCCGGCGCCCTCCGCGACCACGGCCTCCTGCACCGGCTCGGCGCCCGCGACGCCGGCGTCGTCGTCCCGCCGCGCTACGACCGCGGCGGCTGGAAGGAGGGCGACGGCGTCTTCCACGCCGACGCCATCGCCGCCTACACCGTGACCCTGGCCGACCGCATCGAGGGGCACCTGCGGGCCGGTGAGTTCCCCGTCGTCCTCGGCGGCGACTGCTCCATCCAGCTCGGCGCCGCCCTCGCGATGCGCCGCCTCGGCCGCTACGGCCTCGCCGCCCTCGACGGCTCCGCCGACTTCCGCCACCCCGGCAACCAGGACGTCACCGGCCCCGTCGGCGCCGCCGGCGGCGAGGAGCTCGCGCTGTCCACCGGGCGCGGCCAACGCGGCCTGACCGACCTCGAAGGCCTCGGCCCCTACCTCCGCGACGAGGACGTACGCCTCTTCGGCCTGCGCGACGGCGACCCCGAACTCCCGGAGCTCCGCGCCGCCGGCATCTCCGCCGCCACCGTCGGGGACATCCGCGACCGCGGCGCCGCCACCGTGGCCCGGGCCGCCCTGGAGGGGCTGCACCCGCCGCAGACGGCCGGGTTCTGGATCCACCTCGACGCCGACGTCCTCGACCCGTCCGTGATGCCGGCCGTCGACAGCCCCGACCCCGGCGGCCTCCTCCCGGACGAACTCGCGGAACTCCTCGGCACTTTGGCGGCCTCGCCCCGCTGCGTCGGGCTCAACGTCACCATCTACGACCCGGACCTGGATCCGGACGCACGTGCGGGCGCCCTCCTCGCCGGCCTGGTCGCGGGGGCCTTTGCGTAATCCTGACCGGTGGTGATGCGCGGAACCCCTGTGCACCGGCCGTGGCGGCGTGTTCCATTTCCCCCATGGCCACCACCGTCCGACGTGTCCCACTGACCCTCCCCGCAGCCCCCCTGGGCCCCGACAACCCCCTGCCCGCACTCCGCGCCCCCGACGGGGTGCACGACCTGGACGAGCGTGCGCGCGAGGGGCTGCCGCGCGACATGGCCCGCCAGATCGGGTACGAGCCGCTGCGCTCCCTGCTGCCCGTCCGGATCCGCGACGGGTACGGACGGCGGCGCGCGGAGCGGGAGTTCGAGGCCGTCGTCATCGAGAACGGCCGGCTGCGCGCCACCGTGCTGCCCGGGCTCGGCGGGCGCGTCCACTCCCTCGTCCACCTGCCCACGGGACGTGAACTCCTCTACCGCAACCCGGTGTTCCAGCCCGCCAACTTCGCCCTCAACGGGGCCTGGTTCTCCGGCGGCATCGAGTGGAACATCGGTGCGACCGGGCACACCGCCCTGTCCTGCGCCCCGTTGCACGCGGCGCTCGTGCCGGCGCCCGACGGCGGGGTGATGGTCCGGCTGTGGGAGTGGGAGCGGCTGCGCGACCTGCCGTTCCAGGTGGACCTGTGGCTGCCGGAGGACTCGGACTTCCTGTACGTCGCGGTGCGCGTGCGCAATCCGCACGAACGGCCCGCCGCCGTCTACTGGTGGTCCAACACCGCCGTCCCGGAGGACGCCGGCACGCGGGTGCTCGCCCCCGCCGAGGAGGCCTGGCACTTCGGGTACGAGCGGGCGCTGCGGCGCGTCCCCGTGCCGAGGTGGGAGGACGCGGACCGGACGTACCCGCTGGGCAGCACCTATCCCGCCGACTTCTTCTACGAGGTCGAGCGCGCGGCCGCCGACCGGCCCTGGATCGCCGCCCTCGACGCCGCCGGCCACGGCCTCGTGCAGGCCTCCACGGGGCTGCTGCGCGGGCGCAAGCTGTTCGTGTGGGGTGCGGGCGCGGGCGGGCGGCGCTGGCAGGAGTGGCTGACGGAGCCGGGCACCGGGGGCTACGCCGAGATCCAGGCCGGGCTGGCCCGGACCCAGCTGGAGCACGTACGGCTCGACGCCGGGGCGGAGTTCAGCTGGCTGGAGGCGTACGGGCCGCTGTCCGCGGAGCCGGCTGCGGTGCACGGAGCCGACTGGCCGGCGGCGCGCGCGGCGGCCGGGGCGGCGCTGGACGCGGTGCTCCCGGCGGGCACGCTGGACGCGGCCCACGAGGCGTGGCGGGCCGTCTCCGCCGATGCCGAGCCGGACGGCGGGCCGGGGGAGTGGCTGGCGCGGGGGTCCGGCTGGGGCGCGCTGGAGGTGCTGTGCGGGGGCCTCGCGCTGCCCGGCACCCCGTTCCCGGAAGCCACCCTGGAGGAGGCCCAGGAGCCCTGGCTGGCGCTGTGGCGGACCGGCGTCCACCCGGCGCCGCGGCGGGTCGCGCCGCCCGGGCCCAGCCTCGTCGCCGCGCACTGGCGGGACATGCTGGAGACCGCCCCGGCGGACCCGCTGACCGAGTACCACCTGGGCGTGGCCCAGTGGCACGCCGGGGACACCGCCCAGGCCGTACGCAGCTGGGAGCGCGGGCTGGCGCTGGCGCCGTCGCGCTGGCCGCTGCTGCGGTGCCTGGCGGTGGCGGACGCGCTGGCCGGGGATCCGAAGCGGGCGGCGGACCGCTATGCGGAGGCCTTCGCGGATCTGGCGGCGGAGAGCCGGGGCGGCGAGGAGTGGACGGCGGCGGAGTCCGCGCTCGGCCGGGAGGCCATGACGGCCTTGCTGGCGGCGGGCCGGCCGGACGGGGCGCGGGAGGTCTGGGACCGGCTGCGGCCCGCGTTGCGGGAGCAGGGGCGGTTCCGGCTGCTCGCCGCGAGGCTGCTCGCGGCGGAGGGGCACGTGGGCGCGGCCCGGCGGGTGTTCGAGGACGGCTTCGAGCCGGCGGACCTCCGGGAGGGGGAGGAGAGCCTGTCGGAGGTCTGGTCGGCGCTCTCGACGGGCCCGCTACCGCCGACGTACGACTTCCGCATGCGCCCGTCCCCGTAGCCCCCTCTCCGCCCCGCCCCGGCCGGGGGAGCGGGCGGCCGGGATCCGCAGCCGGCCCGCCGCCTCGACGACGACCTCAAGAACGAGTGATCATCCGATCACCTCACACCTTCTTACGCGCTTTCGGCCCATCACGGGGTCAGCCTCGCGGTTCCCCGAGCCCCTGATGGTGAGACCGTGTAGACCTTCCCGTAAGCCCGGAGGGTTTCGGCCGGGTCGCCGGGGCGGCCTCGCAGGACGGCGTCCAGGAAGGCGAGGGTGGCTCCGGCGACGACGCGCGGGCTCCCGGTGCGGCCCAGGGTTCCGACGATCGAGGGCACCGGCGGCAGGTAGAGCGGGCCGTCCATGAAGGTGAGGTGCCCGGCGCCGGGGACGGCGAGCCGGTGGCTCGTCGCGGTGCTGTGCTCAAGGGCGTCGGTGAGGCGGGGCAGGTAGCGCGGGTCGGTGCCGGCGGTGATCTCCTGGGTGAGCGCGAGCGCCGGCTGTTCGAGGGCGGGCGCGGTGGGGCCGTGGGGGTAGCCGTCCAGGTCGACGACGGCGCCGAAGCGGCGGTCCTGCCGGGCCGTCTGCAGGGCGGCGGCACCGCCCAGGGAGTGGCCGGCCACCGCGGCGCGGCCGGTGTCCAGGCGTCCGGTCAGCGGGTCGGCGGTCTCGCCCCGGTCCAGCCGTTCCAGCTGGGTGAGGACGAAGCCGAGGTCGGCGGCCCGGACGGCGGTCCAGCCCGCCGCCGGCTCCTCGTCCCGGTCCCGGTTCCCGCTGGAGGCGGTCGTGGAGCGGATCGTGCGGCCGTCGGCGAGGACGACGACGGCGGAGTCGCACGGGTGGTCGAGGGCGGCGACCAGGTAGCCGTGGCTGGCCAGCTCCTCCGCCCAGGCGGTGTTCTGGGTCCGCACCCCGCCCGACCCCGGGGAGAACACGACGACCGGGAACCGTTCTCCCCCACCGGCCACCGGGGCGTCGACGACCGCACGGCTGCGGGCCCGCGGGACGCCGTCGACCAGGAAGCCGGGCAGGCCGACCCCGCCGGCGAGGGCCTCGGCGACGGTGCGAGCCTCCTGCTCCGTGCGTCCCAGGTACTGGGCCCGCCGGGTGCCGGCGGGGCTCTTCTGCGCGGGGTACCAGAGCTGGGCCACGACCGTGCGCCGGTCGTCCGGATCGGCGGTGAAGCTCTCGGTGCGGAGCGGGTCGGTCCACTGCACCACCCGGGTGCCGACCGCGAAGCCGCCCGACGGCTCGGGGAACTCGGGCACGGGGAAGGCCCAGGCCGCCACCGGGCCCATGGCGATCAGGCCGGCGCAGGCCAAAGACCCCGGCAGGGCCAGCCACCAGCGGGCCCGCCTCGCCGGTCGGCCGGTACGGCGTCGCAGCAGGGGCGGGAGGGCGAACGCCGACGCCAGGGCGGCGCCGGCCAGGACCGGCAGCAGCTGCCAGCGGATCCCCACCACGCCCAGCACGGTCGCGGACGCCACGAGCACCGCCCCCGCCCCGATCGTGAGGGGCCGTCGGGCGGCCGGGGGGAGCCAGCGCGCCGCCACCAGCGCGAGGGCACCCAGCAGGACGAGGACTTCCGGAAGGGACATCGACAGCCCCGTGATGGTTTCGGTCACCCGGCCATGCTCGACGCCGGGTCCGCGCCGCCGCGTCGGTCCCGGGTCGCCGCCGACTGCGACCGGGATGGCAACCGGGGCGGGCCGCGGTGCGACCGGAGTGGCAACCGGGCACCCCGGACCGGCGGCAGGCCTGCGACCGTGGGAGGTGGCGGGTCTCCTCCTGCGGTCGTACTCCTGCCTGGTGCGCTCCGACGCCGGGCTCATGTGCGGCGCGGACCCGCGGCCTAGGCTCCGGCTGTACGCGCTGACGGTCCCGGTCGGGCCGCCACGACGACCGATCGACGGGGAGGTGTGACGGTGCGCCACCGGGACCGGGTACCGCCCCTGGTGTGGGACGCGGCGCTGCCGATCCTTCTCCTCCTCAACGTCGTGACCGCCTACCCGGCGCGGGAGCTGCCGGTGGCCGCGGCGCTCACCGCCACCCTGGCGCTCCCCCTGCTGTGGCGGCGCCGGGCCCCGCTCGCGGTGTTCGGCGCCGTGGCGGCCGCGGCCTTCGTCCAGTGGCTGATGGACGTCCAACTCCTCGGGGACATCGCCCTGCTGGTGGCCCTCTACACGGCGGCCGCGCACACAGGCCGGCGCGGCACGCTCCTCGCCGGTGCCGTCGTGGAGGGCGGGGCCGTGCTGGCCTGCCTGCGCTGGGTACCGGACGGCGCGTTCCTGACCCCCTTCGTCGCGCTCTCCGCGACGGTCGTCGCCGCCGCCGTCCTCGGGGTGAACGTGCGGACCAGCCGGGCCTACCTCGCCGCCGTCCAGGAACGGGCCGAACGGCTGGCGCTGCACCAGGAGCAGCAGGCACGGCTGGCCGTCGTCGAGGAGCGGGCCCGGATCACCCGCGAGATGCACGACATCGTCACCCACAACCTGTCCGTCATGGTCGCGCTCACCGACGCCGCCGTCTACGCCCAGCACAGGTCCCCGGACCGGGCCGCCGCCGCGATGCTGCAGATCTCCGAGACGGGCCGGCAGGCGCTGACCGACATGCGGCGCTCGCTGGGCGTCCTGCGGACCGGCGAGCGGGACGCGGAGCGCCACCCGCCGCCCGGCATCGCCCAGCTGGAGGCCCTCGCCGACCAGATGGGCGCCGCCGGGCTGCCGACCCGCCTGGAGGTCCGCGGCGGCCACACCCACGTCCCCGCCACCGCACAACTCACCGTCTACCGTCTGGTGCAGGAAGCCTTGACCAACTCCCTCAAGCACACACCCGCCGGCACCCGCGCGACGGTCCTGGTCGAGTGCTCGGCCCAGGCCGTCGGCGTGGACGTCACCGACAGCGGCCCCCGCCCGGCGCGGCCCGCCGCCGCACCGCCCGGCCACGGCATCCCCGGCATGCGCGAGCGCGCGGCCGCCTACGGGGGGACGCTGCGGGCCGGACCGCTTCCGGGCGGCGGCTGGGGCGTCCGTACCCGACTCCTCCTGGGCGGCGGCGGGGCGGCCTCCGCATGACGATCCGCATCCTGATCGCCGACGACGAGGCGCTGCTCCGGATGGCCTTCGGCATGGTCCTGGAGTCCCAGCCCGACATGACACCGGTCGGCGAGGCCGCGGACGGCACCCAGGCCGTCCGCCTCGCCCGGGAGCTGCGGCCCGATGTCGTCCTCATGGACGTCCGGATGCGCCCCCAGCCTGGCGGCCGGGAGGTGCCCCCAGAGATGGACGGGATCGAGGCGACCCGACAGGTCGTCGAGGTCTCGCCGCAGAGCAGAGTGCTGATCCTGACCACCTTCGACCTGGACGCGTACGCCTTCGCCGGTCTCGCCGCCGGAGCCTCGGGCTTCCTGCTGAAGAACACCAGGCCGGAGGAGCTGCTCACCGCGATCCGCAACGTCGCGGCGGGCGACGCGGTGCTCTCCCCGCGGATCACCCGGCGCCTGCTGGAGGACTTCCGTCCGCACCTGCCCGACGGCGGCGCCGTCGTCCGCGACGAGCGGCTGGACCGGCTGAGCGCCCGTGAGCGCGAGGTGCTCGTCGAGGTCGGCCGCGGTCTGTCCAACGCCGAGATCGCGGCCGCGCTGCACCTCGCGGAGGCGACGGTGAAGTCCCATCTGGGGCGGGTCCTGCACAAGCTCGAACTCCGCGACCGGATCCAGGCCGTGGTCTTCGCCCACGACAACCGCCTGGTCCCCCCGGCCTGAGAACGCAGCCCTAAGGCGCCGGCGAGGCTGAGGGTGGGGCGGGGCGGGCTCCGCGCAGCGGGGGCGCGGGGGTCAGGCTCGGCACAGGAGTTCGCCGTTCAGGACCGAGAACCACGCGTCCGGCGACGCCCCCCACGCCCGCCACGCCCGGGCGATCCCCTCCAGCTCGACCCCCGTCGCATGACCGCCCCCCTCCGCGGCCCCGGCGTACGAGGACGCCGTCGTCCGGTCCGCCCACAGCGCGGACCACCACGCCACCTCCTCCGGCGTCGCATAGCACCACGCCGTCGCCGACGCCGTCACCTCCGTGAAGCCCGCCGCCCGGGCCCACGACAGCAGCCGCCGCCCCGCGTCCGGTTCGCCGCCGTTCGCGCGGGCCACCCGGTGGTACAGGTCCTGCCACTCATCCAGCCCCGGCGTGGCCGGGTACCAGGTCATCGCCGCGTAGTCGGCGTCGCGGACCGCCACGATCCCGCCCGGCCGGCACACCCGCCGCATCTCCCGCAGGGCCTGTACGGGGTCGCCGACGTGCTGGAGCACCTGGTGGGCGTGGACCACGTCGAACGTGTCGTCCGGGAAGTCCAGCGCGTGGACGTCCGCCACAGCGAAGTCCACGGCCCCCTCCACCCCCCGCTCCGCCGCGTACGCGGCCGCGGCCGCCAGTACGTCCGGTGCCGCGTCGACCGCCGTGACCCGCCCGTCCGGGGCCACCAGTTCCGCCAGGTCCGCGGTGATGGTGCCGGGGCCGCAGCCCACGTCCAGCACCCGCATGCCGGGCCGCAGTTCCCCGATCAGGTAGGCGGCCGAGTTGGCGGCGGTGCGCCAGCGGTGCGAGCGCAGGACCGACTCGTGGTGTCCGTGCGTGTAGACGGCCGTCTCGTGCGCGGCCGCGTCCCGCACCGCCGCGTCCTGTCCGGCCTTCTCCTGCCCGGCGTGGGTGTTGCTCATGACGGACTCCTCCCCTTGGTCGACGGTCTGTGATCACCGTGTGATCACCGTAGGCGATGCGACCGTCATTCGAGATACGTGTTTTGACATGTGGACACCATCCCGGCGCCCCAAGGGGGTTGACCCGGTCGGTGGCAGGGCAGTGCAGGGGCGAGGACAGTGGGCCCCAGGGGGAGCGACATGATCGGCAGCTCATCACCGAGGACGGTGAGGACCATGCCGGAGACGCTGCTGGAACAGCACGCCGCCGCGCTGCGGCTCTTCGGCGAGCGCGTACGGGCCGTCGCGGACGGCCAGTGGGGCGCTCCGACCCCGTGCACCGAGTGGACCGTCCGGGACCTGGTCAACCACGTCACCGTCGAGCAGCTCTGGATCCCGCCGCTGGTCACCGAGGGGCGCACGGTCGCCGAAGTCGGGGACGAGCTCGCCGGGGACCTGCTCGGCCGGGACCCGGCGGCGGCCTTCGAGCGGGCCGCGGCCGCCGCCCGGGCCGCCTTCGCCGCGCCCGGGGCGCTGGAGCGGACGGTGCAGGTCTCGTACGGGCCCACGCGCGGGGCGGCGTACTGCTCGGAGCTGACCGCCGACTGCGTCGTGCACGCCTGGGACCTCTCGCGGGCCATCGGCGCGGACGACCGGCTGCCGGCCGGGCTGGTCGAGTTCTCCCTCAAGGAGGTCATGCCGTACGCCGACGGGCTCGCCGCGGGCGGGATGTACGACGAGCCGCTGGAGGTGCCGGCGGGTGCGGACGCGCAGACCAGGCTCCTGGCCCTGCTGGGGAGGCGTGGATAGCGGGCATTGTGGCGGAAATAATCGTATAAAGGGCAGGTCGATCGGTGGCAGCGATGGCAGCGGTGGCGGCGGTGGCGGCGGTTCCCCGGTGACACGGCACCGGGTACCGGGCAGCGGGAAGGCGGGCACGTGGCGGGGATGGCCGAGGGGACGACGGAAGGGCTGGCCGGGGCCGGGGTGTGGCGCCTGGCGCCGGAGGGGCGCGGGCCGGTCAGGTACGGGCCGCCCTCCCCCGAGCCGGGGCTGCCGGTCCTGCCCGAGCTGAGGGACGTCCTCGCCGGGGCGGCAGACCGGGCCGCCCCCGAGCCCCCGGGCGGCGGGGAGCCCGTGCGCGAGGCCGCCTGCCGGCACTGGGCGCGCCGCGGCCTGGCCACCGAGCCGGAGAACGTCGCCGCCGGGCCCGGCGCGCCGGCCCTGCTGCTGGCCCTGCTCGGCGCGTACGGGGGCGACGTGATGCTGCCCCGGCCCTGTCCCGCCTGGTGGACCCCGCAGGTCCGGCTGCTGGGACGGCGGGCCTACCACGTGCCCACCCCGGCCGAGTGCGGCGGCGTCCCGGACCCGTACGCCCTGCTGGAGACCGTACGGCGGGTCCGCGCCGAGGGCGGCGACCCGCGCGTGCTGCTGCTGTCGGTTGCCGACGACCCGACGGGCACCGTGCCGCCGCCGGAGTTGCTGCGCGAGGCCTGCGAGGCGGCCGAGGGCGCCGGGCTGTTCGTGGTCAGCGACGAGAGCTGGCGCGACACCGTCCACCGGCCGCACGACACGCTGGTGCTGAGCCCCGCCGAGATGCTGCCCGACACGGCCGCCGTGCTGGTGGACCTGTCCGGCGCGCTGCTGCCGGGCGGCTGGCCCGCCGCCGTCGCCCGCTTCCCCGCCACCCCGCGCGGCACCTGGCTGCGCGCCCGCACCCTCGACATCCTCACCGCCACCGGCGCCCTGATGGCGGGCCCGGTCGCGGTGGCCGCCGCGCACGCGCTGGACGAGCCGGACGCCGTCGCCGGGCGGGCCTACACGGCGGCCGCCCTGCACGGCGCGGTGGCGGCGGCCGCTCACCGGGAGCTGCTGGCGGCCGGGGCGCTGGCCCGGCCCCCGCAGGCGGGGCGCCACCTGTACGCGGACCTCACCCCGCTGCGCGCGGGCCTGGCCCGGCAGGGGGTGGGCGACGCGATGGAACTGGAGGACTGGCTCGGCGGGCGGCTGGGCACGCCGACGCCCGGCGGGCAGCGGTTCGCGGACGAACTGGGCGCGCTGCGCGTCAGGCTGTCCACCGGCCCGCTGCTGGGCGCCACCCCGCAGGACCGGCTCGCCGCGCTCGGAGCCCGCGACCCGCTGGCCCTGCCGCACGTCCGGGGCGCACTCGACCTGCTCGGCTCGGTACTGGCCGGGCTGGCCGACTGACCCGTACGCCCGCCCGGTCGAACCGGCCGCCGCTGAACGGAGACTGCTCGATGAGCGACCAGCCGGAACCCCCGCCGCCGACACCCCCCACCACCGCTCCGCCGCACCCGCCCCTCCCGCCGCCCACCCCCCACCCGGCCCCCGCCGTGGCTCGGCCATCCCCGCCCGGGCGGCCGGCCGCGGCCGTCCC